>NZ_JCBDHE010000045.1:0-249473 GCF_059834225.1 Vibrio sp. R10-SG3-ISO3
CCACTTTCCAACAACGGTTGGTCAGCCCGCCTGTCAACGTTTGAGCGTATTGGGCGGGCTCAGGGAAGAACGGATTGAGCGCAGTCAAAGAGCGATCAAGTTGACACGCTTCATGCCAAGACATCCTGGCCATAGATCACCTCTTCCCTTGTCATTACATACCTAGAAAGCTTTTTGACTCTTGTTTGCGGATCTCAGTCTCGTCTGCCCACTCAATCAAACCCGTTTCCAGATCCATCAGGCGCATGGTCATTTTGTAGTAGACGTCTTTATCACTACCGGCATTTTTGGCGATGCTCGATAGGTTACCGTACAACATGTATTGCGCCCCAACCATTTTACCGAACTGGATGGCGGTACTTTGGTTAACGAGTTCGTCGTTGTTTTGGAAGTTCAACTGTTCACGCACCGATTCCACGCGATCCATATCCACAAAGCGGAATTTACCTGAGTTGAGCATCTTAGTGCTGATGGTATCGGTAATGGATTCAGTATCGATGTGCTCACTGGTTTTGTTTTTGATGCGCTCAACAAAAACAATAGGGCGCGCATCACGCGTGATGGCCGCCACCGAGCCTGACATCATCATGCTATCGACCATTTCACCGGCAATTTTTTGCAAGTCAGTGGAACCAAAATCAATCGTGGTGGTTTCAACCGCTTGCGCGTCACCATAACTCACTTTGTTCGAACAACCGCCGAGAATCACAGCCAAGCCAAGTAATGCTATTACACTTTTCTTCATTTCTTGGTTCCTCATAAACCTTGAATTGTCATTAATTTATTGATTATTTTCACGAATTTGTAAACGGAAATGTTTGCCATTCGGGTTCACCGACACCTCAGACAAGGCCACCGTTTCCGTCCCGCGTAAGATGGATTGACGCCAAGGGCTAAGCTTAGTGTTGACCTCCAAGCCATTGTCGTCATACCAATAAAAGCGATACAGTACATTGAGGTCACCTTTCGACTGGTTGGTCATGCGCACAACCCCACGTGCATGCCCTTCTACCTCTGTTGTGGCGATGTCTTCAATTTTTAGATTGCCGGCTAAGACGTTATCGCCAAAGAGCACTTTGTGTGTCTCTCCATCGATTCTAAGACCTGCTGTGTTGTCTGCGCATCCGATCAGCGCCGTGGCCGCGAGGGCCGCTATAAGCCATTTTTTCATCGTATACTTCCTAGTTGTTTATGCCATATTGTAGCATTCTCTCCCTGACGAGATATCCACACCAGTGCGGTGCGCCCCGCCGCGACATCAAACGGGTAGTCTTGGTTATTCACCCGAATAATCTGCGTTCCGGGCTCGACCACACGACTGCTGCTCGCAACATGACCCGGTAACGTTAACCAACTGCGGGTATCGGGTTGCTCGGTGAGCGTGTTCCAAATATTAAATACGAGATTGCCGACGTCATCGCCTTGTGTGGCCTCTTTTCGCAATTGATCTTTTGCCCAAACCCGCAATGCTTGACGGATCACCATCGCAGTAATACGTTCCGATAAATCACGTTGGGCCATCGCATTGACATCGGTCAAGCGCGATTCCTTGAGCGGCGCTTGATTCAATGTAAGCGGTGTAAATCGCTCTGGCGAAGCAGGCGGGTAATATGGCAGAGCGATAGTATAGAAGGCCACATTGTTGCGACTGTCATACAAAGGCAAAGATTGCTTCCAACCTTGCAACGCCGTCACTATGCCTTGTTCATCGAGCACGATGACGCGCGCTTTGTCGCTCTCTAACAAACTGGCTTTACCGTATCGCTGCTCTAATTTAATCAGGTCTTCTTTCATGCTAAGGCGCGTCGCAACGCGCATGGTGCCATCTATGATTTGCTGATTGTCTGGCGCCACCGCGAGCGCGCGTCGATAGTCCACATAGGCGGCATTGAGGTCATTGTCTGCTTCATAAAGCAGTGCCGACAGATACAACAAATAGGCATTTTGCACCGCCGCCAAGGTTTTTCCGGCATCAGGGTAGTTCGACAGCACGCTGCCTAAATTGGGAGATAAGCCCTGCGCTTGCATATTGCTTTGCGCTTTCGCTAACTCTTTTTCACGCTCTTGCTTGGCACGCTCTTGGACTTGATTGGCGCGTCGCATCTCAATCAACGCCCCTTCCAGTTGGTTTTGCTGTAGATAATTGAGACCAAGATAGAGGTGAAGAAAGCCCAACTCATAATCTGCGGGCTGATATTCGTTGAGATTGTCGTTCACCGCGAGTGAACTAACGCTAGTCAGAGTTTCACTGACCGACACCGTGGCTCTATCTTGCTGAGCGCGAACGGCTTGGTCACTCAACTCAAACGCCGCTTTACTATCGCTGTAGGTTTGATTGAGAAAGTGCACGCGCCCCTTTTCAAGGTTATCGAGAATATCGCCCGCCACAGAGTCAGGCAGCGCTTCTTGTGCGCGCTGATAATCCCCTCGCTGCACCGCTTGGTACACATCAGCATTTTGTGCGCTGTAATGACTAAACAGATTGCCAGCCGACATATTGGCACACGCCGTGATAACAAGGGTACTGGCGAGTAATGCACAACGTTGAATGTGGATGGTGAGTTGATTCGTAAAACGCACTCCAAGCCTCAAATCAGAATTTCAGATACCGATCTCACCGACATAAATATCAGTGAGACCTGCTCTCTGACACAAAGCGACGCAAAAAGTTCGCTTTGTGTCATGACTGTATCGCGTCGATTAACCCATCAACATCGGGCCAAGTGGACGGCCGCCGACTAAGTGCATGTGAATGTGGTAGACCTCTTGGCCACCGTGCGCGTTACAGTTAACGATCAGGCGGTAACCCTCTTCATCAATCCCCTCTTCTTTGGCCAACTTGCGAGCCACAGTAAATAGGCGCCCCATGACCGCTTCATCGGCCTCTGTGACATCGTTCACCGTTGGGATAAGAGTATTAGGAATGATCAAAATATGGCTCGGCGCGCGAGGGTTGATATCACGAAACGCGGTAACCAAATCATCTTGATAAACCACATCGGCCGGGATCTCTTTACGAATGATTTTACTGAAAATGGTTTCTTCAGCCATGAAACTCTCCAGAAGGTATCGTTGAATTTTCAATGCCATCGAGTATGCGTCAAGCAAATCGAGATCACAATAAAAACAGTGTTCACATCATGTTGTGAGCATTTTATTGATACACATTTTCATTTTTGTATTGTGCGTCATAAAATGTGTGTCTCACTCTCCATACAATCAAACTCTTTTTGCTATTTATAGCGTTATAGTTTGAATTTTTGCCATAGTTAGGGAGAGATCTATGAAAGGCTCAGTGATAAGAAGAATGTACGCTGGCTTTGCACTGATCATTGTGATGTTCATCGTATCCACCATGATGACGTTGAACGGAATGCAGCAAATCCAATCCAATTTCGAGAGTGTCTCCAACACCTCACTACCTCTTGTTTCCAAAGCCAACGAAACCAGTGTCTCTCTGCTTTCTGCGGATAAGCTTTTCAAAGATTTTCTGACCACTCAGAGCTTTGAGCGCATGGAACAAATCGAAAGCCAATTCGATCAAGCACGTGTTGAATATAATCAAACCTTAGCTGCCCTTGAAAAGGCCAGTGCAAGCAAGCCAGAATTGGTCGCCAGCATGGCGGATCTTAAAGAGAAAGAGAGCAGTTACTTCGGAGAAGCCAAGCAAGCGATGGAAAACTATCGCTCGATGTTTGAGTCTCAAGCGCAAGTACAACAATCTTCTCGCCGTTTCCAACGCTTGCACTCTGAGTTAAGTGTCGGGATGAAAGAGTACGTCGATGACCAAAGCAGCATTTCCGTCAAAGTGATGGCGAAAAGCTACTTCATTAAGCTGAAAGACGCCGAAGTGATCACCTCTGACGCGCTCGCAAGTTCAGACACTGCGTTCGTAGCAGAAGCCGTTGCGAAAAACAAAAAAGCCGTAACGCACTTGAACTACGCCTACAACGGCCTATCCAATCAAATGCCTGAGTTGAAAAAAGCCTTTGATGAGTCGGTCAAGCAGTTCACGCTCGACATCGGTCAAAAAGGCGGTGTCCTTGATCAACACAGCAATTACCTTGTGGCAAAAGACGCGCTCTACGCCAACATTGCGAGCCTGACTGAGCAAGTGGATGCGACCATGGCGCTGCTGGCTACCTACAGCGAAGCGGCCCAAGCGGGTCTCAATGCCTCACTGGTTGAAGCAGAGCAAGTCTACAATCAAGGCAAGATTCGTTCACTGTTGATTGGTGCCATCGTGATTGCACTGGCATTGGGCATCGGTTACCACATCGCCCACAGTGTCCGCGAGCCACTCACGCGTATTCTTAGCACCTTGGAATACCTCACCAAAGGCGACATGACACACCGTATCGAAATCCGTTACAACAATGAGTTCAGCCGCGTCAGCGGTCACATCAACTCGTTGGCGGACAACCTGCACAATATCTTGGTGAAGCTCAATGATGCCTCGGATAACTTAACCAATACCGCTCGCACCAACCAAGAGACCTCTTCTCAAGCGCAATCGCAGCTTAATCAGCAGCGTGAACAAACGGCCAACGTCGCCACCGCGATGACTGAAATGGCCCACTCCGTTCAGGAAGTGGCCCAAAGTGCGCAAAGCTCGCAGAAGATGGTTGAGCAAGTGGAGTCGGCGTCGGAATCTGGTCGTCAAATCATGGGCACTAACATCACCACCATCAATCAGCTTGAGACACGTCTAACGGAATCCGTTGATGCGGTCAAAGATCTGCAAACCATGAGTAGCCAGATTGGCAGTATTTTGGATGTGATTCGCAACATTGCTGAGCAAACCAACTTACTTGCGCTCAACGCGGCGATTGAAGCGGCGCGCGCGGGCGACCAAGGCCGAGGCTTTGCGGTGGTGGCGGACGAGGTTCGCGTGCTTGCGCAGCGCACTACTGAATCCACCAGCGAAATTGAAAACATGATCAGTAACTTGCAATCGAGTTCTGCTTCAGCCAACCAAGTCATTCAAAGCTGCATGGACGATATGGAGCTGTCGGTTGAACAAGCGTCCAACGCCAACAGTGCAATGGAAGAAATTCAGGGCTTGATCATGGAGATCAGCCAGATGAGTGGACACATTTCTCAAGCCGCAGCAGAGCAAAGTGAAACCACCTCAGACATTGCAAGAAACATTGAAGAGATTAACCTTATCGCCGACACCAGCTATCAGGCGATGGCGCAAATCGCTCAAACCAGTCATGACTTAAGTCAGCTTGCTGGTCAGCAAGGCGAACTGGTGCATCGATTCAAGCTGTAACGTAAAGATACGGTAAATTATTGACAGAGGGCGACCAATTATAACGGTTGCCCTTGTTTTTTCGGCAGATTGTCATTATATCGTGATTAGGCCTCACCCTTTTACTCTCCTTTTTGTGGGCCTGACATGAGGAATAACTATGACAGTTCATGTTGGCATCATCGACCAAGACCCGATTCGCTTGGTCACCCCCCTATTAGATAACCGCAGCATCAGTAACCACATCGTCTTTATTGGCGTCAATGCCCAGCGCACCCTATTCGACAGACTGAGTCGTGTCTTGGCTAAGCGTGAGATTCACTCAGAGTTCTATGAAATTCCTGACGTTACTAATCCTTCTGAGATAAAGAACATCGTTGCGGAACTGGCAGAGCGCCTTAAGCAAAGTGGTGAAGATGTGCGCCTTAACGCCAGTTGTGGTCTGCGTCATCGACTCCTGTCGATTTACGAAGTGTTTCGCACCTTTCATTGGCCAATTTTTGTGGTTGAGCCCAACAGTGATCGCGTCTGCTGGCTCTACCCTGATGGCGTAGAAGACACGCAGCTGCAAGATTGGATCACCATTGACGATTACCTTACGGTATTTGGCGCGCGCGGCGAATTTAGCCAACAAACGTTGCCTCCTCAGTTGGACCAAAAACTCTATGAGTTGGGTGAGCGTTGGGCGAGTAACGCCTTAGAACTTGGCCCAGGCCTTGCGACACTCAATTATCTCGCCACGACATGCCGCAAAGAACAGATCCTCAGTGTGGAGCTGTCGGAGAAGCAGCAAGGCTATCGTGAGCTCAAGATGCTGATCGATGATTTGGTGGATGCCGACATCGCGACGTATGAGAACGGTGTGCTTACCTTTGCCAATGAAGATGCAAGACGCTTCTCCAACGGGGAGTGGCTGGAAACCCTAGTCCACAGCACGGTGCGCCAGATTCAACACAGCATGCCAACGATTCAAGATCACTCACTTAATGTGCAGGTGTATCGTGAGCTCGGTGAGCGTGAAGTGCGCAATGAGCTGGATGTCGCCTGCGTGGTCAACAACAAGCTCCATATCATTGAGTGTAAGACCAAAGGTATGCGTGATGATGGCGATGACACCTTATACAAACTCGAATCGTTAAGAGATTTGCTCGGCGGCTTACAGGCACGCGCCATGCTCGTCAGCTTCAGACCACTGCGCTACAACGACATCACTCGAGCAGAAGATTTGGGTCTCGCGTTAATCGGCCCTGATGAGCTCAAGGACTTGAAAACCCATCTTACGACATGGTTTCAAGCCGCTGGAGGCATTGACGGACTCGACCTTAAGACAGGAGCAAACAGCCCTGCGGCTCGTTAAGCAGGGTTCTTGATACCAATGACACAAAAGCCGCGATGACAATCGCGGCTTTTGGCTTACTTAAGGTCGGCAGCGAGATTAGCTGTCGTCTTCGGTAAAATTGGTCGGTAGGGTTTGCTTCATCTGATTCCAGATCTGCGCGCTCTCCATCCCGTAATGACGCACAACCACCAAAATTTGTTCGCGGTTGCCCGTTTCGCATACCTCCAACAAATCACGGTAGAACTTGAGCGCTAAACCACGCGCCTGAGCACTTGAGAAGTAGTAGCTACCCACACGATCGTAAAGCTTCTTCAATCCATTAAAGATCAAGCCGTAAATCTGGTTACCTGAGTGGAAAGCGAGACGCTGGAAAAGCATGTAATCGTAGTAATTAAACGTTTTCGCAATCAACGTCGCTTGGCGTTTCTGCTCATCTTTTTCACCATCGTCTTTCACGTGTTGCAGAATCTTGTCTGAATACGGCGAGGAGGCAATAAAAGCATCCCAAGAGTCGGCCGCGAGCAAGGCTTCACAAGAGTCGATCACATTGTGAATGGTACGCTCTGAACTCTCTTTGTTTACTTTGAACGCATAGCGCATGAAGATAGGTGAGATGTTTGTACGTGCCGCAAGCAAATCTTCTACGATAGAGGTTGCGTTTTCAGCATCGAGCGTCATCAATGTATCAAGAATGTGTAACCCGGACGTTTCCATAAACTGGTTTACTTTAGTCGGCTTACCATGCTGAATGGTTAACCAACCATCACGAGCCAATCTTTGTAATACCTCACGCAACGTCGTACGTGTTACACCAATGAGTTCAGAGAGCTCTCGTTCGGCTGGGAGAATCGAACCCGGAGGGAAGCGCCCTTTCCAAATACTTTCGATAATGTATTTCTCTGCAAATCCTGCGGGACTCTTTGCCTTGATGACCATTAATTACTGTTCCAATTTTATATTTATCTGGGTCGAATGGAACTCATCATACCACTAGTTTTTGCCTAGCGAAAACAAACCACCAGTAAACATGGCATGGATGTCATATAGAGCATTAACTCTAATTTGTTTTGGCGGTTTTAAGTGGTGTGGGGATTGTCAAAACCAATAAATTTTAACTTTACCTAACCTCACTTTCTCTGAGGCCTTATGAGTACTGCATTAATCACACAATATGAGTTTTTATTTTTGAAACTAACATTGTTATTTTGATGCAATATAATCCCATATTGTTGCTTATCAATTCAACTAAATGGCTAACTGCCATCAATTGCTGATTTTCACAACTATTATGCAAGCGTTACGTAACTTTGATCGCGTTTTTGAATAAAAGTGGACTGATACATTTATCAGATATCACTTAATCATTGACTAACAAGTTATCAACGGTAGAGTGGCGACCGAAGTAAGGAGTGCTTGTCTTTCTCAGGGAGTGACTTGGCAAGACCACATATTGATACTCAGGATGTTGTTTTTCTAAGTCGCTGTTGATTGGGCGTTACACGGCTGGACTATCTGCGCATGAGCCATCTGCGCATGACCCGCTGCGACGCTTACATTGAATTCGGGCACGTCTGTGTTAATTCAGTACAACAATAAAGAGTATTAATGTCATGCCGATGTCACTCGGAAACGCCTTCATCAAGAACTTTCTTGGTAAGGCACCGGATTGGTACAAAGTTGCCATCATAGCCTTCCTCATCATCAACCCGCTTGTGTTCTTTTTCATCGATCCTTTTGTCTCAGGCTGGTTGTTGGTCGCAGAGTTTATTTTCACCCTTGCGATGGCACTGAAGTGTTACCCGCTGCAACCCGGTGGTTTATTGGCCATTGAAGCCATCGCCATTGGCATGACCAGTGCGGATCAAGTCAAGCATGAGCTTGTCGCGAATATCGAAGTGTTGCTACTGCTGGTCTTTATGGTCGCAGGTATCTACTTCATGAAGCAGCTTTTGCTGTTTATCTTTACCAAAATTCTGCTCGGTATTCAGTCTAAAAGCATGTTATCGCTGGCGTTCTGTTTTGCCGCAGCGTTCTTATCTGCTTTCTTAGATGCATTAACGGTGATCGCTGTTGTCATCAGTGTCGCAGTTGGCTTCTACGCGATCTACCACAAAGTTGCCTCCGGTCAGGGAGGTCACGCGACCCATGACCATACGTCAGATGATCACCTTAACGATCTTACACGTGATGACTTAGAGAACTACCGCGCCTTCTTGCGTTCGCTGCTCATGCACGCAGGGGTGGGTACGGCACTCGGTGGCGTGATGACCATGGTGGGTGAGCCGCAAAACTTGATCATTGCTGATCAGGCTGGCTGGCAGTTTGGTGAGTTCATTGTTCGCATGTTACCCGTTACTCTACCCGTGTTGATTTGTGGTCTCGCAACGTGTGTGCTCGTCGAAAAAATGAAAGTCTTCGGCTATGGCGCCCGCCTGCCTGACACGGTGCGTCAGATTCTGGTTGATTACGACAACGAAGAGCGTAAAAAGCGCACCAAACAAGATGTGGCCAAGCTTTGGGTTCAGGGTGTTATCGCGGTATGGCTGATTGTCGGCCTTGCGCTCCACCTCGCGGCAGTCGGCCTCATCGGCTTGTCTGTCATCATTCTGGCTACTGCGTTTACGGGCGTGATTGAAGAGCACTCGCTAGGTAAAGCCTTCGAAGAGGCCCTGCCCTTTACCGCGCTTTTGACGGTGTTCTTCTCAATTGTTGCTGTCATCATCGACCAAGAGCTATTCAAGCCAGTGATTGATGCGGTATTGCACGTCGAAGACAAAGGCACCCAATTGGCGCTCTTCTATGTCGCCAATGGACTGCTTTCGATGGTGTCTGATAACGTATTCGTCGGCACGGTCTACATTACCGAGGTTAGTACGGCGTTGATGGAAGGCGTGATCAATCGTGACCAGTTTGACCTGCTCGCAGTAGCGATCAATACGGGCACCAACTTGCCATCGGTTGCCACCCCGAACGGTCAAGCTGCCTTCTTGTTCTTGTTGACCTCAACGCTGGCACCTTTGATTCGTTTGTCCTACGGTCGCATGGTTATCATGGCACTGCCTTACACGATAGTGCTGGCTTTAGTTGGCTTTGCCGGTATTGTCTTCCTGCTTGAACCAATGACCGCGTGGTTCTATGAAGCAGGCTGGATCACGCATCACTCAGCAGAAATCATGCATGCGGTGACCAAAGGTCACTAGTCGGCATCACGTTTGAATAATTTTTTATTGCGATAGAAACTTTTACACGCTAAAAAGCTCTGATTAGTCAGAGCTTTTTTCTTTTCTTTGTTAGGGATATTTCATTACTTATGCTTTCTTCGATTAAACAGTTTTCTCAGGGACGATTTGCTTGGCTACTGCTGTTTGGCTTGATTGTCGCACTAGAGTTGTGTGCACTGTTCTTCCAGCACGGAATGGGCTTGGCGCCGTGTGTGATGTGTATTTATGAGCGCATCGCCATGCTTGGCGTCGCGGGCGCAGCGCTGATTGGTGCCATCAATCCACGTGTTGCTGTATTGCGTTGGTTAGGGCTCGCAGCGTGGGGCGGCAGTGCTTATAAAGGACTCATGCTGTCACTAGAACACGTGGATTACCAGTTTAACCCTTCGCCGTTCTACACCTGTGATCTGTTTGTTCAATTCCCTGACTGGGCACCGCTCAATCAATGGGCGCCTTGGATGTTTGAAGCTTATGGGGATTGCAGCAAAATCGTATGGCAGTTTTTGACGCTCTCCATGCCACAGTGGCTCGTGGTTATCTTTGCTGCAAACCTGCTCGCGCTTGGTGTCATTGTTCTCTCTCAATTTGCCAAAGATAAATAACACCCATCACTCACTCTGAGTACACGAGTAAAAAAATGGCTTCCAAACGGAAGCCATTTTTTATGAGTCGTCTTTGCCGGCGCGACGCTGACTATGTTTCGAGGAACAATATATAGAGTTACCATATGTAAAGTGACCCTATGTAAAGTAACAACGCATATTACCTGCTATCAGTTCATCTCTCGACCCGGCTCTGGCGCCAAGACCTCTCGGTTGCCGTTGTGACCTGGCGCGCTGACAATACCTTGAGCCTCAAGCTGCTCGACAATTCGCGCCGCACGGTTGTAACCGATTTTAAATCGGCGCTGAACGCCAGAGACTGAACCACGACGAGATTGCACTACGTGCTCGACCACTTGATCAAACAGAGGGTCCATCTCTTCATCACCTTCGGGTTTCTCGCCCGGTAGCAACGCTTCTGGCCCTTGGTCTCCGTTGGTGATCTCATCAATATAGTTTGGCTTGCCGCGTGCCTTCCAATTGTTGACCACCGCATGCACATCATCATCTGAAGCAAATGCCCCATGGACGCGAATGGTGTGACTCGATCCGGAAGGAAGATACAACATATCACCCATACCCAGCAGTGACTCTGCACCACCTTGATCGAGAATGGTTCGAGAGTCCGTTTTGGTTGAAACGGTAAATGCAACCCGCGTAGGAATGTTCGCTTTAATCAAACCGGTAATAACGTCTACTGAAGGTCGCTGCGTCGCCAAAATGAGGTGGATACCCGCGGCGCGCGCTTTTTGCGCTAAACGCGCGATCAACTCTTCGACTTTCTTCCCGACCACCATCATCAGATCGGCAAATTCATCCACGATCACTACGATATAAGGCAGCTTTTCGAGCAGCGGTGGATGCTCATCCATACTGTCACCCGGTTGCCAGAGCGGATCGTGGATTGGGTGGCCCGCATCTGCGGCCATTTTCAGCTTGTCGTTGAATCCTTTGATGTTCCTAACGCCTAGTGCAGACATCAGCTTGTAACGCCGCTCCATCTCGCCAACACACCAACGCAATGCATTGGACGCATCCTTCATGTCGGTCACCACTTCAGACAACAAGTGAGGAATCCCTTCATACACCGACAGCTCAAGCATTTTCGGGTCAATCATGATAAAGCGGACATCTTCTGGGGTCGCTTTATAGAGGATACTCAAGATCATGACGTTCACCCCGACCGATTTACCTGAGCCTGTGGTACCCGCCACCAACACGTGAGGCATTTTCGACAGGTCCGCCACCACGGCTTCGCCCGCAATATCTTGACCAAGGACGACGGTCGTCGGTGATTTAGCGTTAACAAACGCTTGGCTGCCGACCACGTCGGAGAAATAGACCGTCTGGCGGCTCATGTTTGGCAGTTCAAGGCCAACATAAGGCTTGCCAGGGATCACCTCCACCACACGCACCGCCATCGCTGAGAGTGAGCGTGCTAAGTCCATTGATAAACTTGAGATGCGGCTTACTTTCACCCCTGGTGCCAAATCCAATTCAAAACGAGTAATCACTGGTCCTGGGAATATATCCACCACCGATGCGGTGATTTTATAGTCCGCTAACTTAGATTCCACCAGACGAGCTATCTCCTCTAACGCATCGCGGTCAATAAAGTTTTCTCGCTTCTCTGGGTGGTATAAGAGCTCGAGCGTTGGCATAGGCTCGGTCGGTTTCGGTAAGTTTTGATCTTGCTGAACCAAAAACGGGTTCTGAGACGCGACCACTTTGGCTTGCGCTTCCGCTACCAAGTTTTGCAGCGCGGCCGCATCTTCGTCTTGTGCTACATCGACGTCGCCCTCGTCATCATCTGTTGAGCCGCCCTGTTCATCAATAAACGCGTCGACGGGTTCCTGTGGCGTAAAGCTTGGCTCAGGGTTGTCTTCGACCACATCAAAACTGGAGATACGAGGTTGCTCATCCTCTTCAATATCAGGGAGTGGCGAATCATCACGATCGTGGAAAACAGGCTCATCTTGCCAAGGCGGAGTAAGCTCTTGCTCGCGCTCTTGCGACTGCAACTCGCTGGACGCTTGAGTCAAAATCGGTTCAGGGGCGTAATCGTTGGCACTATTGGCCGCCGCATCGAGCTCCTCTATAGTGGCACCAAGCTGCTTAACACGCAGGTTACTCTGCTCGTCATCCTCTTGCTCGTCGTAGTGATAAAGCGGCGTCTCTGGCGCAGAGGTGGACGCTTGAGTGGCACTATTGTCCGGCATATGAATATTGTAGCGACGTGTCGCGGACTGAGGAGATACTGCCTCGCTGACTGGCTCCTCACGCTCTGAATCCGCTTGGATGGCAGGCGACGTGTTCATACCTTCTCGCGACTTATGCTCTAATGAGTCAGATTGCGTCGCATCCGGTTCGGTCAAGGTCGGCGCAAACACCTGATCCTTCTCACCGCGCAGCTTATTGATCACCCAAGTGATGGCACCAATCGCCTGCTCGCCAATCCAATCCACGATCGTTAGCCAAGAAATCCCGGTCAACAGCGTAAAACCCGCGCCCCACAAAAACAGCAGCACTAGCGTGGTGCCTAGCACGTTGAGTGTCGGCAGAGCGAGACTGGTCAGCACATCACCGATAACGCCGCCCGATGAAAAGTACCAGATATCGTCGAAGTTGATGTCGGCAAGACCGCAACTGGTGAGAATCAATATAGTTAAGCCGAGTAAGCGTGTGCCCCAAAGCATAAAATCGAGCGGCTCATCTTCGCCTCGTTTACGAAACAGAACCCAGGCGGTCAGTGCGATGACCACTGGAATAGTGTACGCCAGTGAGCCAAACGTAAAAAACAGTGTGTCCGCGAGCCAAGCCCCGACAATACCACCGGCATTTTCAATCTCCATACCCCAGGCGGTTTGCGACCATGATGGATCGGCCGCGCTGAAGGTCAGCAGAGCAACAGACAGTAAAATAGCGGCGAGGAAAACCACGATTAGGCTGCATTCTTGTAAACGCTCGGAACCGGAAAGGCGCGTCTTTTGACGATGGTCCCCAGTGTCGACGATGGTTTCGACTTTGTTTTTGGTTTCTCGGAACATAACCACTCTAACATACTGAAAAAAATAGCCCGAACAGCCAAGCTGCACGGACTATTGATTTAACCACATCGGCCTACAAAACCCAATTATGAAAAGTCAGAATATCGAAAGGGATTCTCACTTTGTCTCGCCTTCGCCCTGAATAGTCATTCCCATACTAGGCTTAGGGATTAACGAGTTTTGATCACCAATTGATTGGTTTGTTTCACTTCTTCCATAACCACGTAAGTACGTGTGTCATTAACACCGGGTAGACGAAGTAGTGTATCCCCTAGCAGTTTACGATAAGCACTCATATCCGAAACACGTGTTTTCAAAAGATAGTCGAAATCACCAGAAACAAGATGACACTCTTGGATGTCGTCAAGCTTCTGTACGGCTGCATTAAACTGTTCAAACACGTCTGGAGCACCACGGTTTAGCGTGATCTCCACAAACACCAATAGAGACGCGTCTAGGTACTGAGGGTTGAGCAACGCTGTGTACCCAGTGATGTATCCCTGACGCTCTAAGCGTCTTACACGCTCTAAACACGGAGTGGGCGAAAGACCGACTCGTTTAGACAATTCTACATTCGAAATTCGACCATCTTTTTGCAACTCATTCAGAATATTGCGATCGATACGGTCTAGATCCTTGGACGGCTTCTTATTGTTGTCTGCCATTTTTTATTCCACCTTATTACTTCCTTGCAAAAATTTATACTACAACTTCTTAATATACGGTATCAAATTTTATTACATCCTAACTATACTAGGCATTAATTCGACAGAATTACCCTAAATACAGTTGATACAACCATTTATCGATAAGGAGTCAGGATGATCATTGGCGTACCAAAGGAAATTAAAAACCACGAATACCGTGTGGGCATGATCCCAGCCAGCGTCCGCGAGTTAGTCTCACAAGGCCACCAAGTGTTGGTTGAAACCAATGCCGGCGCAGGCATCGGTTTTTCAGACGATGATTACATCGCTGTAGGCGCATCCATTCTTCCTACTGCTGCCGACGTATTTGCGAAGGCAGAGATGATTGTAAAGGTTAAAGAACCTCAAGCTGTCGAGCGAGCCATGCTCCGCGAAGGGCAAATTTTATTTACTTATTTACACCTCGCACCAGATTTTCCACAAACTGAAGAGCTAATCAAGAGCAAAGCCGTCTGTATAGCCTACGAGACTGTAACAGATAATATGGGTCGCTTGCCACTATTAGCGCCAATGTCTGAGGTTGCGGGTCGAATGTCTATCCAAGCCGGTGCGCAAACCTTGGAAAAATCGCACGGCGGACGTGGTCTTCTGCTAGGCGGCGTACCGGGTGTGGAGCCTGCAAAAGTGGTGGTCATCGGTGGTGGTGTGGTCGGTGCAAACGCGGCGCGCATGGCCGTTGGTCTGCGCGCAGATGTGACTATCCTTGACCGAAATGTCGACACTTTGCGCCGCTTGGACGAAGAGTTCCAAGGCCGTGCAAAAGTCGTCTACTCAACCAAAGACGCGATTGAAAAACACGTACTCGAAGCGGATTTGGTCATCGGTGCGGTATTGATCCCAGGTGCTGCGGCGCCGAAGCTGGTCACTAAAGAGCACATTGCCAAGATGAAACCGGGCGCGGCGGTAGTGGATGTTGCTATCGACCAAGGCGGCTGTTTTGAAACCTCTCACGCGACCACGCACGCCGATCCGACCTACATTGTTGATGACGTTGTCCACTACTGTGTGGCGAACATGCCGGGTGCGGTTGCGCGCACGTCAACCTTCGCTCTTAACAACGCGACCTTGCCGTACATTGTCAAACTGGCCAATAAAGGCTATCGCCAAGCGCTACTCGAAGACAAAGGCTTCCTGGAAGGATTGAACGTTATTCACGGTAAAGTAACTTGCCAAGAAGTGGCGGAAAGCTTTGACCTTGAGTACGTCGTTCCAGAACAAGCGATCGCGATGTTCAACTAAGCTTTAACAGCAACAACAAACAAAAGCGCTTGTGCCGAAACACAAGCGCTTTCTTTATTCTATTGATTCTAAGAATTGGCTCTGACCAAGCCGTAAGGATCAATCCGAGAACGCTTAAAACCAGCGCTCTAATGACGCACGATCTAGCTGTTTAAACGCTCGGTTAAGTAGACGCGCCAACTCTTTATAACGCGGACGAGATTTCATCGGCTCTAGCGCGCCTCCACTGTCGACAATTTTCTGATGGATTTCTCGATACCAGCCAGCCAACGCAGGAGGAAGTACAGTGTTCGAACGATTGCCGAGCCACCACATGCCTTGAATGGGCATACTGATGGCAAACAAGGCGATGATCACCGCCTGCGGTATAGCCTGATAGTTGTTGAACGCCATTTGAGTCAGCACACTGATGGCTGCAATCGCAGGCATGACCTTCACACCAAACCGAGTCGCCTTAATGATGCGTTGCTCTGGAAACAGCATGTTAAGCTCTTTGCGCATCGGCCAGATTTCCATGTATTTTTGACCGTCACGTAGGCTATGAATCAAACCGACTTTATTACTCATACGACTCTCTCACTGGTTTAGGCGACCAAATTAAAATTTAGTTGAAGAATTAAACTTTCTAAGTAAAAAATTGATAAAAGTTAATATTCTTTCAAAATTTTTTGTTATTATTCTCTATTATCGTTATCCTTCGCGGACCCACAATCTCATTGTTGCTGTTATTTACAATTTACGCAACTCTATGGGACCTATCTGCAAGGATGCAATGGTAACGTTCGGGAGACGTTACTGTCTCTTTATACGGAATTCGACGTTTTTTTGACCAAGATTAGTACGCAGCGAACCTCGTATCGTCTATTCTTGTGATTAATTTTTATCCTAACTGATTATTACAGGTAGTCACTCATGTCAAAGCTAGTTTTAGTTTTAAACTGCGGTAGTTCTTCTCTTAAGTTCGCTATTGTTGATGCAGCAAACGGCGACGAGCACCTAACCGGTCTTGCTGAATGTCTTCATCTTCCAGAAGCGCGTATCAAATGGAAGCTAGATGGCAAACACGAAGCACAACTTGGTGAAGGCGCTGCGCACGATGAAGCTCTTTCTTTCATCGTTGAAACTATTCTTGCTTCTAAGCCAGAACTTGCACAGCAACTGAAAGCGATCGGTCACCGTGTGGTACACGGCGGCGAGAAATTCACGCAATCTGCGCTTATCACTGACGACGTACTGAAAGGTATCGAAGACTGTGCAACGTTGGCGCCTCTTCACAACCCAGCAGCGATCATTGGTATTAAAGCGGCTCAAAAAGCGTTCCCTAGCCTACCAATGTCTGCGGTATTTGATACGGCTTTCCACCAGTCTATGCCTGAAGAAGCGTACCTATACGCACTGCCATACAACCTGTACAAAGAGCACGGTATCCGTCGCTACGGCATGCACGGCACATCACACCTATTCATCGCTCGCGAAGCAGCTGAGCGTCTAGGTAAACCGGCTGACGAGTTGAACATCATCAACTGTCACCTAGGTAACGGCGCATCTGTGTGTGCAATCAAGAACGGTAAATCAGTAGACACCTCCATGGGTCTGACACCGCTTGAAGGTTTGGTGATGGGTACACGCTGTGGTGATATCGACCCTGCAATCATCTTCCACCTACACGACGCACTAGGTTACTCTGTTGAGCAAATCAACACCATGCTAACCAAAGAGTCTGGCCTACAAGGTCTAACTGAAGTGACGTCTGACTGTCGTTTCGTTGAAGACAACTACGGTCAAAAAGAAGAAGCAACGCGTGCGATGGACGTATTCTGTCACCGCCTAGCGAAATACGTAGCGGGTTATACTGCGACACTGGAAGGCCGTCTAGACGCGATCGTCTTTACTGGCGGTATCGGTGAAAACTCTGGCCCAATCCGTGAGATGGTATTGAACCGTCTAGGCGTATTCGGTATCGAAGTAGATGGTGAAGCAAACCTGAAAGCACGTTTTGGCGGTGAAGGCACCATCACAACTGCAGACAGCCGCATCCCAGCAATGGTGATTTCGACCAACGAAGAGCTTGTCATTGCCGAAGACACTGCTCGCCTAGCAGGTCTTTAATCAGATTCACCGGCTAGCCAAGTGCTAGCCGGTTTTCTAACTGAAGTCGGTCAATTACAGCGAACTGTGATGACCAAGGGGCACAACTGGCATTCTCCCTCTCTATCGTTTATGTCACTGTGCTTAACTCCCCCTAATAGCTAAAGGTACTCTACGAATGTCTCGTACTATTATGCTTATCCCTACCAGTGCTGGCGTCGGTCTGACCAGCGTGAGTATGGGTGTTCTTCGCGCTATGGAGCGTAAAGGCGTTAAAGTTTCTTTCTACAAGCCAATCTGTCAACCTCGTAGCGGTGGCGATCAACCGGATCTCACCTCGACGATTGTGGGCCGTAACAGCGATGTGAAAATCGGCCAGCCAATGCCGATGTCTGTCGCGGAAAGCTTGATCGGTAACGACAACATGGACGAGTTGCTAGAAACCGTCGTTGAACGTTACAACCAGATCAACAAAGATGCAGACGTAACCCTGATCGAAGGTCTTGTGCCAACGCGTAAGCACCCATTTGCCAACCAAGTGAACGCGGAAATCGCGGCCACATTGGGCGCAGAAATCGTGCTTGTCGCCACACCGGGTACCGATAACCCTGCGCAACTGAAAGAGCGTATTGAAGTTGCGTGTTCAAACTTTGGTGGCACTAAGAACAAAAACATCTCTGGCGTGATCATCAACAAGCTCAACGCGCCGGTTGACGAAGCGGGTCGTACTCGCCCTGATCTGTCTGAGATCTTTGATGACGCAGACAGCGCGAAGCAAAGCGAGCTAAAAGTGATGGAGATCTTCAACACTTCTCCTATCCGTGTACTAGGTTGTGTGCCTTGGAGCATCGATCTCATCGCGACACGCGCTATCGACATGGCAGAGCACCTAAAAGCAGACATCATTAACGCTGGTGACATCAACACTCGCCGCATTAAGAGCATCACTTTCTGTGCGCGCTCTTTGCCAAACATGATCGAGCACTTTAAACCGGGTTCACTGCTTGTGACTTCAGCAGACCGTCCTGACGTTATCGTTGCCGCATCACTGGCGGCAATGAACGGCGTCGACATCGGTGCTATTTTGCTGACCGGCGGCTACGACATTCCTAAGGAAATCGCAGGTCTCTGTCAGCCAGCGTTTGACACTGGTCTACCTATCTTTAAAGCACAAGGTAACACGTGGCAAACATCATTGAACCTGCAAAGCTTCAGCATCGAAGTTCCCGCAGATGATAAAGAGCGTATCGAGTTCATCAATGAACACGTTGCTGGCCACATCGACGGTAACTGGATTGAGTCTATGACTGAAGGCACGCAAAAATCACGTCGCCTAAGTCCACCCGCGTTCCGTTACCAGTTGACTGAACTGGCCCGTAAAGCAGGCAAGCGTATCGTACTTCCAGAAGGCGACGAACCACGTACAGTGAAAGCGGCTGCCATCTGTGCAGAGCGCGGCATTGCTGAGTGTGTGTTGCTAGGTAACCCCGCTGAAATCCGCCGCGTCGCGGAGCAGCAAGGTGTTGAGCTTGGCGCTGGTGTGCAGATCATCGACTCAGACGCTATCCGTGAAAACTACGTTGCTCGTCTAGTTGAGCTTCGTGGTGCGAAAGGCATGACTGAAGTGGTTGCGCGTGAGAAGCTTGAAGACTCCGTATTCCTTGGCACCATGATGCTTGAAAACAACGAAGTCGATGGCCTAGTTTCAGGTGCGGTTCACACTACGGCGAACACCATCGTTCCTCCGTTCCAAATCATTAAGACTGCGCCGAATGCGTCTATCGTTTCGTCTGTGTTCTTCATGCTACTGCCAGACCAAGTACTGGTTTACGGCGACTGTGCGATCAACCCAGATCCAACGGCGGAACAATTGGCGGAAATCGCGATTCAATCTGCAGACTCTGCTGCGGCCTTTGGTATTGATCCTCGCGTTGCGATGATCTCTTACTCTACCGGTGAGTCTGGTAAAGGTGCAGACGTCGATAAAGTGCGTGAAGCAACACGCATTGCTAAGGAAAAACGTCCTGATCTAGTGATTGACGGTCCGCTACAGTACGACGCGGCGATCATGGAGAATGTGGCAGCGTCTAAAGCTCCGAACTCGCCTGTTGCAGGTAAAGCAACGGTATTTGTCTTCCCAGACTTGAACACAGGTAACACGACGTACAAAGCGGTACAGCGTAGTGCTGACCTTGTTTCTATCGGTCCAATGCTGCAAGGTATGCGCAAGCCGGTGAACGACCTATCTCGTGGTGCCTTGGTTGATGACATCGTCTACACCATCGCGCTGACAGCGATTCAAGCAGACCAAGAGCAGAAGTAGTCACCGCTCTTGCGAGACTCTTTTAAGCCCTCCGACTACTGGAGGGCTTTTTTATTTCCCTATTATTGCAAGCCATACATAACGGCGCCGAGCATAACGGCGCAGCTCATAACCGGCACCACTTTGTGCCATAGCGCCCGGCCACCAATGATGGCCACCATCGACATTTTTACTAACGTATTCACCGCCGCCGCAATTAAGATCGCCAGCGATGCCACCTCTACGCTTAATATGGTCACGCTTTGTCTGCCCAGCGCGAGAGAAATTGCATCGACATCTGTCATGCCAGAGATCCCCGCTAGGATCAGCACACCCGACTCACCAAACCACTCAGTCAAGGCATGCGAAAGTAAAATGATCCCCGCGAGCACCAAACCAAACAGCAAGGCCGATTGCAACGCAAGTGGGTTACTTTGCTTGCTATTGGGTTCGACAGGCTCGATATGACAGCGGCGCCAAATCCACCATGCGGGCAGATAGAGTGCTGCCATCGTCACTAACGCTGGGTAAGCGATTTGCTCGACCAGTAAGGGGTTAATCACGCTTAGCACAATCAGTAAACGCGGAAACATGGTGCCACAACTGACTAATATGCCCGTAGCGAGTAAACCGCTCAAATGCGGCTGTTCCCGTGATAGATGAGAAAATTGCAATGTCAGCGCCGTCGATGAGCTCAATCCAGCAAATAGCGAAGTGAACAAGATACCCCGTTTGGTACCGCCAATTTTGATCGCAAAATAGCCCACAAAAGAGATGCTTGCGATCAACACCACCATCCACCAAATTTCATATGGATTGAGCGCATTCCAAGGCCCAAAGGTTTGATTTGGTAGCAATGGCAATAAGACGATGGAGATCATCAATAGCCGCAGTGCCGCGTCCAATTCGTACTCTTGTAGACGTTGCAGGGCTTGGTGCAGTTCGCGTTTGTTATCAAGCACCACTGCCGTAATCACCGCCGCTGACGCAGCCAAGACAGCGTACCCCGAGACCGTGAGCGCGCCGAGAACAAAGGTCATCAGCAAGCTGACCACACCGGTAATACTGATGCTGGTGCTGTTTTTTTGCTGCGCGACAAACGCCACACAAGCAAGAATCACCAAGGCGACAAAAGCAAAACCCAGCAGCAAAGGGGAATAGACTTTGGCTAAAATCGCGACCAGCGCGCCGAGTACCGCTACGAGAGAGAAGGTTCGGATCCCTGCAACGCGCGTGCCTTCCGCATTATTGCGCATCACCCAGCCACGCTGTGTCCCAACAATCGCCCCAAGCATCAACGCAATCAAAAGATGCCAAAAGAGCTGCTCATCGCTGACGAGATGTTGTAACTCCATACGCCCTCCCACTTGCTAACTGTTCAATGTTAAGTGTAGGAACTAACGCAGATAATTCTGTGATAGGGCATAAAAAACCCCGCGAAGTGCGGGGGATTAAGTTAAGCGCTGATGGCCTCTCGTCCGTGGGGAGAATCGAGGTCTAATTCTGGTCCTTTAGGTACCACTTGTGTGGGGTTGATCCCGGTGTGACTGAAATAGTAATGGCGCTTAATATGATAAAAATCTGTGGTCTCTTTGACCCCTTCCACTTGGTACAACTCTTTTAGATAACCGTGCAAGTTCGGGTAATCTTCAATACGCTGCTTATTGCATTTAAAGTGGCCCACATACACCGCATCAAAACGAATCAAGGTGGTAAACAAACGCCAATCGGCCTCCGTTACCTGACCGCCCGCTAGGTAGCGATGACTCGCGAGATGAGTATCAAGCTTATCCAACGCAGAGAACAGCTTATCGTATGCTTCTTCGTACGCTTCTTGCGTCGTCGCAAAACCGCAGCGGTAGACACCATTATTGACGTTGGGGTAGATAAAATCGTTCCACTCATCAATCACTTCGCGGAGGTGGTCTGGATAGTAATCGAGAGTATTGCCCGTCAAGTCGTTGAACGCATGATTAAACATACGGATGATTTCTGACGACTCATTGCTGACAATGGTGTTGTGCTTTTTATCCCACAAGACAGGCACCGTAACGCGCCCTGTGTAGTCGGACTTAGCCTGAGTGTAGATTTGGTGCAATCGCGTATGACCAAACAGCGGCTCAGGCAGCCCCATTTGCCAGCCTTCACTCATCATATCTGGGCAGACCACAGTGACATCAATATGAGACTCCAGCCCTTTTAGGCGGCGAAAAATTAGAGTTCGGTGAGCCCAAGGACACGCGAGCGAGACATAAAGATGATAGCGCCCGGATTCCGGCGCAAAACGCGCGCCCTCTTCATTGACGACCCAATCACGAAACCCGGCGTCTTCGCGCACAAATTGACCGCCGTTTGATTTAGTGTCGTACCACACATCGTGCCACACGCCTTCAACTAGCTTGCCCATAATTCACCTTCGTTATTCTCGTTCACTGTAAAAACCTTGCTTTTACTATAGCGAGTTGATTCAAAATGGCAGTAAGGGAAATTAGACGAACTTGGTCAACATATTTGAATAACTGCCAGCAAACTTACTCATAACCAGTAGAGATAAATGAAAGAAATCCTTTGTCTCATCTATTCCTAGCCTCTCCACTATGAGCGCTGAAACTTGATATACCTTCCAGTAAATCGCAACAATTTCCATACCTCTTGCTAACGTCACGGAGAACATCACATTTCAATCAAGACATACATCTTCGATTGTTATGTGTTTAATAACCCCCTCTCTATGTTTTTCATTTTTTGATCTCATTAGGATACGTCGTAAGCGCCCTCTCCCTTCGCTGGCGCACAACAACGAAAAAGGTATAACGATGAAAAACACCACGATTTGTGCAGTGGCTCTGGCCCTCGCTTCTAGCCCAATTTTTGCTGCGGACTCGGATGAGTTGCACGCGTTCGATCCACGAAATACCCAATCTCGCATTGGTACTATGGTCAACACAGACAGCGGTGAGTTAAAGCTGTTTGCCGGCTATGGCGCTGCCAACCTTTACGATGCGGGACCAGAAGGCAAAACTCAAACCGTGCTCTTTGGTGAATACTTTACGGATACAGATAACATGCGTGCACGCATGGCGCATTTTGACAGTCGTGTGGGCGGGGTTTATATCGACTTGTATGGCACTAAGCTGGCAGACTCCTACACCGCAGGCTACATGCTGCCTCTGGAAGCCGCCAACGGCACCACAAAGTTCTTCCCTTCAGTGAATTACACTTATGTGGATGTCGACCTCAATAAAGCGGCAGGCCGCATCGCCAAAAACAGTGGCGGTAGCGTTGATGAGATTCAATCTGTGCTGCACTCTTTGGGGGCGAAAGATGCCCACTTAGCATCGGTCAACCTTTATGCCTTGCAGCCTTGGAATGACACCCACTACACCGTCATTCAAGCGATGGCTGGACAAGCTGTCGACGGTATTGATGACCTCAACTTTGTCGATTTGATGTGGGTTCAAGGGATGCAAGCTTATGTGAATGGTCAGAACATTAATATCTTTGTGGAAGGCCGCTATCACAACATTGAGACCGAAGTAATAGGCCCGAAAAAGCGCAGCGAAGATGCGAAAATTTCATTGGGGATCGATTGGCGTTTCTGAGTGTCAGCCGTGCACATTTAGTAACGCTAAGCCATAAAAAATGCCAGTCACTTGACTGGCATTTTTCTATCTATCGATGAGGGTAGGGATTATCCGTTGTTACGAATCCACTCATCCATATCTGTTTTAAGGTTGTCAGACTTAGTACCGAAGATAGCTTGAACACCACCTGCGACGACTACAACGCCTGCTGCACCCAATTTCTTAAGTTTGTCTTGGTCAACCACTTCTGTGTCAGCAACCGCAACACGTAGACGAGTGATACACGCGTCAAGACCTGTAATGTTTGCTTTACCGCCGAACGCTGCAACAAGCTCACCAGCCATGTCTGAACCAGACGCCGCCGCTTCAGCTTGAGTTTCGTCTTCACGACCAGGAGTTTTTAGGTCCATCGCTTTGATCACTGCACGGAATACTACGTAGTAGATTGCTGCGTAAACAAGACCAGTCGCGATCATGATACCCATCTTCTGAGCGTTGCCAGAAAGTACTAGGAAGTCGATCAAGCCGTGAGAGAATGATGTACCGTGTACGAAGCCGATAGTGTTAGCAACAACGTATGCAGAACCAGCAAGTAGAGCGTGGATTCCGTAAAGTAGTGGCGCAACGAATAGGAATGAGAATTCGATTGGCTCAGTAATACCTGTTAGGAATGAAGTCAACGCTGCTGACGCCATGATACCCATAACTTTAACGCGGTTCTCTGGCTTAGCAGAGTGTGCAATCGCGATAGCCGCTGCTGGTAGACCGAACATCTTGAACATGTAGCCACCTGCAAGCTGACCGAAGCCATTACCTGCTGCGCGAGACGCTTCATCTGCCACTAGGTAACATGTCAGTACGCCGTTTTGAGTTTCACCTGCTGCGTTCACACATTGACCTGCTTCGAAGAAGAAAGGTACGTTCCACACGTGGTGTAGACCGAATGGGATCAATGAACGCTCAACGATACCGTAGATACCGAATGCAAGTTGTGGGTTTTGCTCTGCAGCCCAGTGAGAGAACGCACCGATAGCTGAACCAATTGGTGGCCAGATGATAGACAGTACGATACCCAGTGCGATAGCTGCAAAACCAGTGATGATTGGCACAGCACGCTTACCAGCGAAGAAGCCAAGGTACTCAGGCAATTGAATGCGGAAGAAGCGGTTAAACGCCCACGCAGCCACACCACCGACTAGGATACCACCGAGAACACCCGTATCGATTTTCTCAACGCCCATCACGCCAGCCATAACGCTTAGTGTTGCCGTCATGATGCCGTAACCAACGATAGCAGCAAGGCCCGCTACGCCGTCGTTGTTAGTGAAGCCTAGAGCGACACCCACTGCAAATAGCAGTGCCATCTGGCCAAATACTGAACCACCCGCTTGTTCCATTAGGTTTGATACAATCTCTGGAATGAAACCAAGGTTGGCAGCACCAACACCAAGTAGGATACCTGCAACAGGCAATACTGATACTGGTAGCATCAGTGATTTACCTACTTTTTGCAGGTTAGCAAAAAGATTCTTAAACATGTTTATGCTCCTGAAAAGTTATAAGAATTATCGGGCACTAACGGCACACCCCCGCAGCCTTAAATGTTAGCACCCAAAGAAAATGTAACCACATATGACAGTATATTTTCTGCCTCTAAATATATCTTGATGGTGAACAAACTTTCTAGCGCGTTACGAAAATAAGTTTCAAACTACTAGATAGATCACAATAACGAAGCGCCAAACAAGGCCCTTATACCAACTTATCCCCATGAAAAATATGAAGTTTTTATTGCACAACATTAATTTTATGGCGTAAATAAAATAGAATAGATTGTTATTTTATGTAACAAAATTACATTTGAACAAATTTTGTCTCGCATCTTCAACAGATTTGGTGAACACTGGTTTGATGAGTCAGATACGTGACGCTTGTAACAAAAAAAAAGGGCGAGCGCCCCTTTTTTATACCGCCATTAATTTCTATCTTAAAAAAAGTTTTTTGAAGTTCGTCGTTGTGGCTGCGGCCACCTCATGTAGGCCGCAAGACTTAAGCTTCGCAATGTATGCGGCGACTTCAACCACATAGGCTGGTTCATTCTGTTGGCCGCGATGAGGGACCGGGGCCAAATAGGGAGAATCGGTCTCAATCAACAAGCGATCAAGTGGCAACGCTTTGACCACGTCTTTCAACTCCGTTGCTTGTCGAAACGTCACGATACCAGAGATGGAAATGTAAAAGCCTAACTCCATCGCTTGCTTAGCAAAGGTAAGATCTTCCGTAAAACAGTGGATGACACCACCGCATTTCTCTGCCTGTCCTGCTCTTAAAATAGCCAGAGTATCTTCTCGTGCGTTGCGCGTATGAATGATCAGCGGCTTATTCACATTGACCGCGAGCTCGACCTGCTGCTCAAAGCGCAGTTTTTGCAGGTCAGCGGTTTCAGGCTGATAGTGATAATCCAGGCCCGTTTCACCAATCGCGACCACTTTCGGATGACGAGCATATTCATGTAAGCGATCAAGGGCAAAGTCACTTTCGACGTCCAATGGATGAACCCCACACGACGCGTGTACGTTGTCATAAGGCTCAATCATAGCCAACATATCGGGAAACGAATCAAGCGTTACCCCCACCGAAAGCAACTCGGTGACATTAGCAGCGGTGGCTTTCTTTATGACATCAGCCACATCATTATGTCGCTCTTGGTAATCAAGTTTATCTAGATGACAGTGCGAATCTACGAACATAATTCCTCTTTTAATGAGAACAACCAACTCATGATCAGTAACTCTGCGTTGAGCCCTGGGTGGTCACTCAGTTGATTAATAAGTTTAGTCAGTGATTGTGTATGTTGGTAGAGCTGCGCGTAAGACACTGTCTCAGCTACACGCTGACAGCCAGGTGTCATCGCCTCATCCCTCACTGAAAAATGAATTTTTTGTGCATCAGTCAGCAAGGTCCATAACCAGGGTAGAGACTCATCGGGCGCTTTCGCCAATTCCTTAGCAAGCTTCACCCCATCGTCTTGGCTGACCAAAAACGCAAGCAAGGCGGACTCTAGCTGCTGATACTGAGATTCCCCCCCCTGTTCAATAAACGCCAACGTATCGAGCGGGGAGTTCGCATGAATATGGGCGGCAAAGGCTGGCACCGCCTTTTGTGTGTGATGTGACAACCACTCTGCGACGTCGGTGGCACTCGGCGTATTGAGATACCATTGCTGGCAGCGACTGGTGATGGTGGCAAGCAGATGATTCTGACGGTGCGTCACCAAAAGGAACAGACAGTTTTCCCCTGGCTCTTCCAAGGTTTTGAGCAAAGCGTTCGAGGCGGACGTGTTCATTGCCTCAGCCGGCTCAATCACAAACAGTCGATAGCCACCAAGTTGGGACGATTCTTGTGCTAACCGGTTGCACTGCCGCACCTGTTCAACCGTGATCGCTTTGCCCTCTTTTTCAGGCACCACTCGATGAAAATCGGGATGGCTTTGCGATTGCATCAACTGGCAACCATGACAAAACCCACACGGCTCAGAGTGGTCGTGTTGGCACATCACTGCTCTTGAGAGTCTGTCCACCAACTGCTCTGCCCCCATGCCACTCTGTGCAATCAACATCGAGGCGTTGGCAAAACGTTGGTGTTCGAGGCTCGATTTCCACTCCGCCCAAAGCGGTGTTAACCAAGGGTACAGCTCATTCATACTAGGCGACGCCTTGCTCAGTCTGAGCCTCTAGCCAGCCTTTCAACGCCGCAGAGATATCAGCAGCCACTTGCTCTATAGATTGCTCAGCATTGATGATCAGAACCGTTGCATCATGGCGCGCGATCTCAAGATAGCGTGCGCGAGTACGATCGAAAAAACTCATGTCCATTTTTTCAATTCTGTCGAGTTCACCCCGACCACGCGCTCGCTCAAGGCCAACTCGAGGGTCGATGTCTAAGTACAAGGTCAAGTCGGGCTTAAAGTCGCCAAGCGTCGTCTGTTTGAGTGTAGACATCGTCTCAGCGGTAATCTGTCGGCCGCCACCCTGATAGGCTTGCGAGGACATATCATGACGATCACCCACCACCCACTCACCTTTTGCCAAGGCCGGCTTGATGACATTTTCCACCAGTTGGACACGCGCGGCATACATCAACAGCAGCTCCGTCATGTCTTGCAGCGCTTCACCCTCATGCTCTTGCTTGACCAAGTCACGTAACTTTTCAGCCAACGTGGTGCCACCGGGTTCGCGAGTTTGTTGAATCGAAGTAATGCCCGCCGCTTGTAACGTGGTCAATACGGCTTGAATCGCAGTGCTTTTACCCGCGCCTTCTAATCCTTCGATAACAATAAATTTTGCTTGTATCATTGTTTACTTCTTAACTGTTTTAAATAGGCTCGGACCGCGCGGTTGTGCTCAGCCAATGTTTTTGAAAACACATGACCGCCGGTTCCACTGGCGACAAAGTAGTAGTAATCCCCATTCTCAGGGTTGGTCGCCGCTGCGATAGAGGCTTCACCCGGCATCGCGATCGGCGTAGGTGGCAGACCAAAAATGACATAGGTGTTGTAAGGCGTGGGCGTACGAAGGTCTTTCTTACGTATGTTGCCGTCGTAGCTGTCGCCCATACCATAAATAACCGTCGGATCGGTTTGCAAACGCATACCTTTGTTGAGGCGATTAACAAACACTGACGCGACTCGCTCTCGCTCTTCTTCCACTGAGGTCTCTTTTTCAATGATAGAAGCAAGAATGAGGGCTTCATACGACGATTTCAATGGTAAATCACGCTGACGTTCTGCCCAGTGATAGTCGAGCACCTGAGTGAGCTTACGCGATGCTCGCTCAAGAATATCCAACTCTGACGCTCCGAAGGTATAGTGGTAGGTTTCGGCTAAGAACATGCCTTCTAACTTCTCCACATCGAGTTCTAGCGCTTGGGCAATCTCCGCTTCCGTCATCTCTGTCGTATCATGCGTCAGATGCGGCGCTTGAGACAGCGCTTCACGCCACTCTTTGAACGTCGACCCTTCAACAAAGGTGATCGAAAACTGGTGCTCTTTACCCGACTTAAAAAGCAGCAACGCTTGACGTAGCGTCAGGCCAGGTTCCAACAGATAGGTGCCCGCTTTTACTTGAGTAAGCTCGGGATAAAAGCGTCGAACCAGCGGCGTTAAATCGCTCGGTTCGATAAGGTCGCTCTGAGTAAGGTCACTTAACACTCGCTGAAAGCTGGTACCGGTTTTAAGGGTAAAAATGCGTTCTTGTGTCATCGATAGGGGTTGATTGACGTACTCATTCACTTGGTTAGTGATGTAGCGGTAACCCGCAAAAGCAATCAACAATATAGCAATCAATAAATAGGTGATTTTCTTAATCACGAGGAAAGGTTCTCCTGAAATCGTCGAGTTTGTGGTCCAATGGTGAACATTTTATGCGAAATAGCGCTGACCGGTGCGACACCTAACAAAGCGTTGCAGATGAAGACCTCGTCGGCCTGTTCAATATCGCAGAGCGTGAATTGCCCCACTTCAATGTGCAATCCCATTGTCAATGCGCATTGAAGCACGCGCTCTCTCATTGTCCCCGCGACCCCCGCAAGAGTAAGGTCGGGGGTAAATAACGTGTCTTCGCGACACCAAAACAGGTTCGCCATCGTAGTTTCTATCACGAAGCCATCAATGTCGAGTGCCAAGCCATCTGCATAGCCTTGCTCGTCTAACTCTTGTTTGAGCAACACTTGCTCAAGTCGGTTGTTGTGTTTGTGACCAGCAAGGAGTGGGTTGTGGCCTAAACGCCGCTCGCACACGCCAAGTGCTACGCCATTCTGTTGCCATTGTTCATAATGGGCGGGAAATGGAAAGTGACTAATAGTAACATTGGGTGTCGTGACGTGCGCAGGGCTATATCCGCGCCCACCTTCTCCTCGGCTGACATGCAGCTTGAGACCGGCTTTCGCTGCAGGCAGTGACGCCTTCTCTAGCCATTGGCGCACTTGCTGCCAATCTGGGAACTCAATACCCAGCAAACGCAAGCACGCTTCCATTCTCGACACATGGGCTGACCACCCCTCAATCTGACCATGGCGAGTCAGTATGGTCGTAAAGCAGCCATCACCATATTGAAACGATCGATCACTTAGCGCGATTGTGTCCGCTCTCTGTCCATTGACCCAAAACATCCGTCCACCTTAGAAAACAAAACGGCTTAATACCGAAGCATTAAGCCGTTTTAACACAAATCATCCCACTACACGTAGCACGGTTTAGATCTTTTTGAACACCAACGAGCCGTTCGTACCACCAAAGCCGAATGAGTTACAAATCGCGTAATCCATCGATACTTCTTTCGCAGTGTGCGGCACAAGATCGATATCCTCTAACCCTTCTTCCGGGTTATCAAGGTTGATCGTCGGCGGCACAATTTGATCGCGCAAAGAGAGTACGGTAATGATGGCTTCTACTGAGCCCGCAGCACCCAACAAGTGACCTGTCATCGACTTGGTTGATGACACTTTGACTTGTTTCGCGCCCGATTCACCCAGTGCACGGCGGATGCCTTTCACTTCCGCGACGTCGCCTGCTGGCGTCGATGTACCGTGTGCATTCACGTAGCCAACTTGTGTGCCTTCGATATCCGCGTCACGCATGGCCGCTTCCATTGCCAATGCACCGCCTGAGCCATCTTCACTTGGCGAAGTCATGTGGTAAGCGTCACCTGACATACCAAAGCCAACCACTTCAGCGTAAATTTTCGCGCCACGCGCTTTCGCGTGTTCGTACTCTTCTAGCACCATCATGCCTGCGCCATCACCAAGAACAAAACCGTCACGGTCTTTGTCCCAAGGGCGAGAGGCTTTTTGAGGCGCATCATTACGAGTAGACAGTGCTTTCGCTGCACCAAAACCTGCCATACCAAGTGGGGTGGACGCTTTTTCTGAGCCACCCGCCACCATCGCTTCGCAATCGCCATACGCGATCATACGCGCTGCATGGCCGATGTTGTGCAGACCAGTTGTACACGCCGTCGAGATCGCAATATTTGGACCACGTAGACCACGCATAATTGATAAGTTACCCGCCACCATGTTAACAATGGTCGATGGGACGAAGAACGGACTCACTTTACGTGGACCTTTCTCGACCAATGCTGAGTGACCCGCTTCAATCAAGTCAAGGCCACCAATGCCTGAACCGATAGCGACGCCCACTCGTGCGGCGTTTTCTTCGTTAATTTCTAAGCCAGAGTCATCAAGAGCCTGAATACCCGCTGCGATACCGTACTGGATGAACAAGTCCATCTTACGTGCATCTTTCTTTGACATGTATTCTGTGCAATCAAAATCTTTGACTAGGCCTGCAAAACGAGTTGAGAAATTTTCAGTATCAAAGTGCTCGATATTGACGATACCACTTTGACCAGCTAGCAGGGCTTTCCAAGAGGATTCTACAGTGTTGCCTACCGGTGACAACATACCCATGCCAGTGACAACAACACGACGCTTGGACACGATTTTATTCTCCGGGTTTGAAATGATTCTATGGGAGGTATAGAAGAGTTGGTAAAACACAGGCGGCCAGTTGGCCGCCTGAGAGAGGGGTTTACTGAGCGCTGTTTACGTAGTCGATTGCAGCTTGAACAGTAGTGATCTTCTCAGCTTCTTCGTCTGGAATCTCAGTGTCGAATTCTTCTTCTAGAGCCATTACTAGTTCAACAGTGTCTAGAGAATCGGCACCTAGGTCATCAACGAAAGAAGCTTCGTTTTTCACTTCTGCTTCGTCTACACCTAGCTGTTCAACAATGATTTTCTTTACGCGTTCTTCGATGTTGCTCATTTTTTCTTTTCCTTTACAGATTTCGCTCAATGCGATGATTCCGTAGTTTATTCGAACTATTGAAAGTTGCAAGTGGGACCTTGCTGGTCAAACCACAATTTTAGCGATTTTAACCGAAATTCAATACATTTTTGACTTAAATCATGCACAAATCTTGTGCACTTCACTGCCAATAAACACTGACTATAGGCTATTTTTATGACATTAAATAGCCAATTTGGCGACATTGGGTACAAATTGAAGATTCAGCAAAGTTTCGAGTGATATTTGATGTAAAAGTTCACTTTCACTTGCTAAAGCCCAATTTAAACCATGTACATCCCGCCATTTACGTGCAAAGTTTCGCCGGTGATGTATGCCGCTTCTGGGGAAGCCAGAAATACCACTGCCGACGCAATCTCACGTGGGTCACCAAGACGACCCGCTGGGACGTTCGATAGTGTTGCCGCACGCTGATCGTCGTTCAATGCTTTGGTCATGTCTGTCTCAATAAAGCCAGGCGCCACAGTATTCACTGTGATGCCGCGAGACGCAACTTCACGTGCCATTGATTTAGTAAAACCAATCACGCCAGCTTTCGCTGCCGCGTAGTTAGCCTGACCTGCGTTACCCATAGTGCCAACCACAGAACCTACGTTGATGATACGGCCATGACGCTTTTTCATCATGCCGCGCAATACCGCTTTTGACATACGGAAAATCGGCGTGAGGTTGGTATCGATGATGTCGTTCCACTCATCGTCTTTCATACGCATCAGCAAGTTGTCACGTGTGATACCTGCGTTATTCACTAGGATGTCAATCGCACCAAACTCGTCATTAATGGTTTTCAGGGTTGACTCGATGGAGTTCACGTCTGTGACGTTTAACGCGAGTCCTTTACCTTTGTCCCCTAGGTATTCGCTGATCGCTGCCGCACCGCCTTCAGAGGTTGCAGTACCGATCACTGTCGCACCACGCTCAACCAATAGTTCAGCGATAGCACGGCCGATACCACGGCTAGCACCGGTAACCAGTGCGATTTTACCTTCAAGATTCATCATGTTTGTTGTTTCCTTTGAGTCGCTTATGACTTAGCTGCTTCGAGTGAAGCGACATCGTTAACGGCTGCGCCGCTAAGCGTTTTTACAATACGTTTCGTCAAGCCAGTCAATACTTTACCTGGGCCAAATTCTAACAGTGATTCGACGCCTTGCTCGCTCATGAGCTGAACACTTTCCGTCCAACGCACCGGGCTGTAAAGCTGACGCACCAGTGCTTCTTTGATTTTCGCAGGATCGGTCTCTGCCACGACGTCCACGTTGTTGATGACGGGTAAAGAAGGCGTGTTGAACTCGATCTCTTCTAGTGCAACCGCCAGTTTATCCGCCGCAGGCTTCATCAGAGCGCAGTGAGAAGGCACAGAGACAGGTAAAGGCAACGCGCGCTTTGCGCCCGCTTCTTTACATAAGGCGCCCGCACGTTCCACCGCCGCTTTACTGCCGGCGATAACAACTTGACCTGGCGAGTTAAAGTTAACAGGAGAGACAACCTCGCCTTGCGCTGCGTCTTCACACGCTTGAGCAATCGCGGCATCGTCAAGACCGATAATTGCATACATAGCGCCCGTGCCCGCTGGTACCGCTTCTTGCATTAAGCGGCCGCGCAATTCAACTAGCTTGATCGCCTTCTGGAAATCAATCACACCTGCACACACAAGTGCAGAGTACTCACCTAAGCTGTGACCCGCTAGGTTGGCTGGCAGCTCTTGTCCTAGCTCTTGCCACACACGCCATACCGCAACCGAAGACGCTAGCAGCGCAGGCTGGGTGCGAAATGTCTGGTTAAGATCTTCCACTGGCCCATCTTGCACCAACGCCCAAAGATCGTAACCGAGTGCTTCTGAAGCCTCAGCAAACGTCGCTTTCACTACTGGGTATTGCTCGCCAAGTTCAGCCAACATGCCAACGGCTTGCGATCCTTGACCTGGAAATACGATAGCAAACTTGCTCATACTCTTTTCCTTAACTCAATTTCTTTTAAGACTTGATTCGGTTGCTCTTTCTGCTGTCAGAAAGAAAAGATGCCACTGCGGCATCTTCAATTTGAATTCTTGCGTGATTAAAACTTCACTAGGGCTGAACCCCATGTGAAGCCACCGCCAAAGGCTTCAAGCAGCAAGGTTTGCCCACGCTGAATACGCCCATCACGTACGGCTTCATCAAGTGCAGTCGGTACTGTCGCCGCAGAGGTGTTACCGTGCCTATCCAGTGTGACCACGACTTGATCCATTGACATCGCCAACTTCTTCGCGGTCGCAGAAATAATGCGAAGGTTTGCCTGATGTGGCACCAACCAATCCAGCTCGGTTTTATCCATGCCGTTTTGCTTGAGAGTTTCCGTCACAAGGCGAGACAACTGAGTCACCGCTACTTTGAAGACTTCATTACCCGCCATGTGCAACCAGCTATTGATGTCATCACTGTGCTCAAAGTCACTGCTGATTTCTTCACGGCGATTAGGGTATTTCAAGCTCAGTAGGTCGCCAAAGCGACCGTCGGCATTAATGGTGGTCGACAAAATACCCGGCTCATTACTCGCGCCTACAATAACCGCACCAGCGGCATCACCAAACAAGATCACGGTCGAGCGATCACTCGGGTCACAGGTTTTTGATAACGCATCAGCGCCGATCACCAAGATGTGTTTGCAATGACCGGTTTTGATGTACTGATCGGCCACCGACAGTGCGTAAACAAAGCCGGAACACGCCGCAGCCATGTCAAACGCTGGGCAGTGTTTAATGCCAAGCAAGGCTTGCACCTGACAGGCCGCTGATGGAAATGCATGTGAACCACTGGTGGTCGCAACAAGAATCATGTCGATGTCGTTCTTGTCAATGCCTGCCATCTCGATAGCATTTTTCGCCGCTTGGTAACCCATATCTGCAACGGTTTCATTTTCCGCAGCAATACGACGCTCTTTAATACCCGTGCGAGCAACAATCCACTCATCACTTGTATCTACCATTTTCTCTAAGTCTGCGTTTGAACGCACCTGAGATGGCAGGTAGCTGCCAGTACCTAAAATTTTGCTATACATGAAGACTAGTAATGCCTCTCTTGGGGTTGCTGATCGAACAGAACAGTTTCCAAACGATCACTAATACGGCTTGGTACTTGTCGTTTGACCTCGTGTAGTGCTTCACCAATGGCATTGATGACCGCGTCTACATCAGCACTTCCATGGCTTTTTATGACAATGCCGCGCAATCCTAGCAAACTTGCGCCGTTATACTGGTCGGGGTTCAGGGTTTTTAGCTCATTAAATAAGCCAGAAAATAATTTTCTTGCAATCCAACCCTTTATAGATGAGGCCATCATGTGTGATTTCAACTTATCGATAAAGAGTTGCGCTGTCCCTTCACAGGTTTTGAGGCAGATATTGCCCACAAAACCATCACAAACGACGACATCAGCGGCATCGCGTAACAATTGGTTGCCTTCAATATAGCCGACAAAATTGACCGACTGAGTCTGAGAAAGCATTTCAGCGCAGCGTTTAACGAGATCATTACCTTTGATCTCTTCAGCGCCGATATTGAGAATAGCGACTCGTGGCGGTTTACCCAAGTATTGTTCGACTAACGCACTGCCCATTACCGCAAATTGAAACAGCGAATCGGCGTCACTCGAGACATTGGCCCCTAAATCCAACATCCAGGTTTTACCGCCGGATGCCGTTGGCAACGCAGAAATTAATGCAGGACGTTCAATACCCGGTAAAAGCTTAAGCTTGAAGCGTGACAATGCCATTAACGCGCCGGTGTTGCCACCGCTGACACACGCATCCGCTTCAGCGTTGGATACCGCATCGATTGCCATCGCCATGGACGTATTCGCACTATTGCGCAGCGCTAGAGAAGGTTTTTCTGAGTTAGAAATGACTCGGTCACTGTGCACAACGCGTAACCGTGCGTTGGACTGAACACCAAGTTGGGAGAGTTGGGTTGTGATCATGTGCTGATCACCCAAGATGATCACTTTTAGCTCTGGGAAATGCGACAGTGCCTGCACGGCGGCAGGCACTGTAACGCGAGGACCGAAATCCCCGCCCATTGCATCAAGTGCAACGGTTATATTTTGCAAAGGTCAACCTTACTTGTTGATAACCTTCTTGCCGCGGTAGTAACCTTCAGCAGTCACGTTGTGACGTAGGTGAGTTTCACCTGAAGTTGCGTCAACAGAAAGTGCAGCTGTAGTTAGGGCATCGTGTGAACGACGCATACCACGCTTAGAACGTGTTTTACGGTTTTTTTGTACGGCCATTGACCCTACTCCTATGTTAGTTCTTAAAGTGTCTTGCTTACTAAAAAGTTAACGCTTTAAGCTTTTCAAAACATCGAATGGATTCGGCTTCTCTTCCACTACCTCTTCTGGAAGGTCACCAAACACCATGTTATCTGAATCAACGCTACAATCCGCTTCATCATGCATTGCTACTTGAGGCAAGTTGAGAATGAACTCGTCTTCAGCTAACTGTATTAGGTCGACTTCACCGTACTCGTTCAGATCTACCAAATCGTACTCTTCCGGTGCGTCTTCTTCACTCTTCTCGCTATAGTATGGCGTGTAAGTGAATTCGACTTCGCACTCATGTGCGAAAACCTCATTACAGCGTTGACACTCTAAATCGACTTCGATGTTAGCTTTACCAGAGATAACAACAAGTCGCTGTTCATCCAACTCAAATGACAATGACACTTGAGCGTCGCGTTTAACGCCTTCGACTGATTCGCTTAAGCGCTTAAAAAGACTTTCTTGAATGATACCATCATAATCAAGACGCTTTTGAGCCGCTCTTGCGGGATCAACCGTTCGCGGTATTTTTACCTTTTGCATAGGGCGCGAATTCTATCTTCCAATTCATTTTGAGTCAAAGAAAAAGGAGAAAAAGTTGGACTTTTTTTCCTTTGCTCCACCAGAGCAATGATCTTAGCAAAAAGATCCTTTAAGCTCACCTAAATCAAACAAAACACTGATGATTTAAAATGTACTCTTACCCACTCGTCTTAGCGTCCACCTCTCCCTACCGTAAACTATTGTTGGAAAAACTCGGTCTCACGTTTAGCGCCATCGCACCAGACTGTGACGAAACGCCACTAAGAAACGAATCACCTCAAGCGTTAGTGGAACGTCTCGCAGTGGGTAAAGCGCAAGGTTGTTCACTATCGCAGCCGAGCCTTGTCATCGGTAGCGATCAAGTGTGTGTGATTGACGGCGAAATTGTTGGTAAGCCCCATACACGTGAGCGCGCCATTGAACAATTGCGTCGGCAAAGCGGCCGTGCGATCTGTTTTTACACAGGCGTTGCCTTATTCAACAGTGCCACCCAAGCGCTGCACACCCGCGTCGATACGTTTACCGTACATTTTCGCACGCTCACCGAGCAGCAAATTGAACGCTATGTCGATAAAGAGCAGCCCTTTTATTGCGCAGGGAGCTTTAAAAGTGAAGGGTTAGGTATTGCGCTGTTTGAGCGCTTAGAAGGCAAGGACCCCAACACCTTGGTCGGATTACCCTTGATTGATTTGGTTGACATGCTTGAGCAAGAGGGCGTATCCGTCCTTTAGACTGACACGCACTCTTGTTACTCATCACACGCAGGAACCACTGGGGTTAGGACCTTAGCCCGGCTAACGCCTTTTCAAGCTTTGGCTCCATCGGCGCGCTAATCTCCATCCAATCTTGCGTCTGCGGATGGACAAATTGGATCGTCGCCGCATGTAAAAACAGGCGATCCAAACCGACTTGCCCGGTATAGGCATCAAACCGGCGATCTCCATATCGGTCATCCCATGCGATAGGATGACCTGCATATTGGGTGTGCACACGGATCTGGTGAGTGCGCCCTGTAATTGGACTGGCCTGAATTAAGGTCGCCTGTTCAAACTCTTCGATTATTTTAAAGCGCGTCTCAGACGCTTTGCCATTGGGGTTGACGCGCACAATGCTGTTTACTTCGTTTTTCAACAGTGGCGCATTGACCACTTTGCAACTGCGCTTCCATTTCCCCATCACGAGAGCAAAGTAACGCTTTTTGACGGTTTTCTCTCTAAATTGCGCTTGCAGGTGACGCAGTGCTGAGCGTTTTTTAGCCACAAGTAAAATCCCAGATGTGTCGCGGTCGATACGGTGCACCAATTCCAAAAATCGAGCTTGGGGCCTCAATGCTCTCAACGCTTCAATCGCACCGAACTTCAAGCCACTGCCACCATGGACTGCGGTACCCGAGGGTTTATTGAGAATGAGTAAGTGATCATCTTCGAAAATGATCATCTGCTCTAGCTCCGCCACCTTACTCAGCTTTGTGCTTGGGGCAATATCGTCGGTTTTTTCTTCGACCGTCACCGGCGGAATTCGAACCAAGTCACCCGCTTGCAGTTTGTACTCAGCTTTGACGCGTTTTTTGTTCACTCGTACTTCGCCTTTGCGCAAAATGCGGTAAACCACACTTTTCGGCAGGCTTTTGAGTTGGTTGCGCAAAAAGTTATCAATGCGCTGACCAGCCATGTCGTCATCTATATCGACGAATTGGACTTTCGTTCTAATTTCGCTCATCGGGCTATTCTAACACTCTCATAACCGTGCTTGAAATCACATTTCCTCTGCAATTTAAACGCGGTTTTATCTCAAACAATGAGTCTCAGTTCTGCTACGGATACTTTTTAACCGTGGCATTTGCAAATCTGTATTAAAACCAAACTAATAACTTTAAATACAAGGTTTTATAAAAAACAAAATTTGATTTTTTAGCGTTTTATTATAAAGCAGATTGCTGTGTTTACTGGGTACTGCTATAGTTCACACCTGCAATAAATGATTTGGTTGCATTTTACACAAACCCAATCATCTTAGCGCAAGACGGTAAGTAGCCAGCTAATTTAGCAAAATGCAGCATACGGCGTAAGACATTTTCGACATTAGTAAAATTGTTGCCCTGCTTACTGCTCCATCATGTTTGAGTATCGACCGCTAATGATAGCGGCTTACACGCCAGCGCGTGTAAGACTGAAGTGCCCTGAGAGCATCCCTCCAGCCGGGAGGCTGCAACGACATAAGCCATGGGATCAGGCACCGTGATAGAGAAAAAAGGCAACAATATACAAAAGAATGACAACGAGATTTATCAATGAAAAGAATGTTAATTAACGCAACTCAAAAAGAAGAGTTGCGTGTTGCACTGGTTGATGGCCAGCGACTGTATGATCTAGATATCGAAAGTCCAGGACATGAATCAAAGAAAGCAAATATCTACAAAGGACGTATCACCCGCATCGAACCTAGTCTAGAGGCCGCCTTCGTTGACTACGGTGCAGAAAGACACGGTTTCCTCCCTCTCAAAGAAATTGCCCGCGAATACTTCCCTAACGGTTACACCTATCAAGGTCGTCCAAGCATTAAAGAAGTGCTAAAGGAAGGCCAAGAAGTGATCGTGCAGGTAGAGAAAGAAGAGCGTGGTAGTAAAGGCGCAGCCTTAACCACCTTTATCTCTCTTGCGGGTAGTTACCTTGTATTAATGCCAAACAACCCACGCGCGGGTGGTATTTCTCGACGCATTGAAGGCGACGAGCGTACTGAACTCAAAGCGGCATTGAGCACGCTTGAGCTCCCGCAAGGCATGGGACTGATTGTTCGCACCGCGGGTGTGGGCAAAAGTGCTGAAGAGCTGAAGTGGGACTTGAACGTTCTGCTTAACCATTGGGGTGCGATCAAACAAGCCTCTGATGCGAATCCAGCACCGTTCTTGATTCACCAAGAAAGTAACGTGATTGTCCGAGCGATTCGTGACTATTTGCGCCGCGATATTGGTGAAATCCTGATCGACAGCAACACCATTTACGAACGTGCACTTGAGCACATCCGTTTGGTGCGTCCTGACTTTGTCAATCGTGTGAAAAAGTACGATGGTGAAGTGCCACTGTTTAGCCACTACCAAATTGAAAGCCAGATAGAATCTGCCTTCCAACGCGAAGTGCGCCTGCCTTCAGGCGGTTCTATCGTTATTGACCCAACGGAAGCGTTGACGTCTATCGATATCAACTCGGCACGCGCCACCAAAGGCGGCGACATTGAAGAGACAGCGCTCAATACTAACCTAGAAGCGGCGGATGAGATCGCACGCCAATTGCGTTTACGTGATTTGGGTGGCCTGGTCGTTATCGACTTCATCGACATGACACCGGTGCGTCACCAGCGTGAAGTTGAAAACCGCCTTCGTGACGCGGTTCGTATGGACAGAGCGCGCGTGCAAATTGGTCGTATCTCTCGCTTTGGCTTGCTAGAAATGTCTCGTCAACGCCTAAGCCCGTCGCTTGCAGAAGCAAGCCACCATATTTGTCCTCGCTGTAGCGGTACAGGCGTGGTGCGTGATAACGAATCACTCGCCCTGTCAGTATTGCGCTTGATTGAAGAAGAAGCACTAAAAGACAACACTGCCCAAGTGTTGGCTGTAGTTCCTGTACCTATCGCTTCTTACTTGTTGAATGAAAAACGTCGCTCGGTTAACCACATCGAACGCATTCAAGAAGTTAAAATTACCGTGGTACCGAACTCTGACATGGAAACCCCTCACTTCGATGTGATTCGTGTACGTGAAGGTGAAGAGTTTGATCTGCTCTCTTATTTGCTACCACAAAAATTGGAAGCGATGAAGGAAGCAGAAAGCCGTGATGTTGCAGAAACAGAAGTGAAACCGAAGAAAATCGAAGAGCCTGCTCTTAAAGGATTTGCCTCGGCAACACCATCTGCACCAACGCCACCACCTGCTGCGCCAAAAGCGGTAGAGAAACCGGTTGAAGAGACTCCGGCTCAACCTGGCGTCGTTGCTCGCCTGTTTAAAGCACTGGCTGGCTTCTTGTTTGGTTCTAATAGCGAAGCAGAGAAGAAAGAAGAAAAACCAGTCGAAAGCGAGAAGAAAGACAACGCGAGTAACAACAATCGCAACCGTCGTGGTCGTAATGACAATCGCCGTCGTAACAACAATCGTGATGACAAACGCGATAACCGTGATGACCGCCGTCGCAATAGCAACCGTGATGACCGCCGTCGCAATAGCAACCGTGATGACAAGCGTCGCAATAACAATCGCGATGAAGTCGAAGCAACAGAAAGCAACGCGACCACTGAGCGTAAGAGCCAGAACCGCAAGCCAAAGCAAGATCGCCGCAATACCAAGCGCGATGATGCCACAAAAGGCAATGCGAAAGTTGCGGAAGAAGGATTGAAGCTTGCCGCTGATGCCCAGCAAACTGAGCCTACCAAAGCGCGTGAAGAGAAAACTGAAAAAGTGAAAGAGCGTCGCCAGCGCCGCAAACTCACCAAACAGGTTCGCGTGAAAGATCAACAAGCTCAGGCCCAAGCCGATGCCAATGCTCAAGAAGCAAAAGCTGAGGCGGTTGTTGAGTCCGTTGAACAGACGAACGACACAGCGAATGAACAAGCTGAACAGCCTAAGCAGCGCCGCAACCGCCGCTCACCGCGTCACTTACGTGCAAGTGGTCAGCGTCGTCGTCGTGGACGTGATCGTCGCCCTAACCCGTTCCGTTTGCGCAAAGGCGGTGTCGCGTCACCAGAAATGGCGATGGGTAAAGTGATGCCAAGCTACGGCATTACTAAACCAACTGCGAAGCCTAAAGTGGAAAAAGAGACCACAGAGGTAACAGTGACCCTTGGTGGATTTGCCTGCCCAGAAATGGCAATGGGTAAAGTGATCATTCGTCGCGAGCAACCTGTCCAGGCTCAAGCTGAGACCGTGCCTTCACCAGTGGAAGCCGAAGTGGTGAACGTCACTCCTGAAGCACCTAAAGCGGTCAAAGCCGAAACGGTAGAGGCTCCAGCGCCAGTTGAAGCCGTTGCAGACAAGGTGGTTGAAGAGACCGTCGCGACGGAATCAGCGCCAGCGGACGTCTCTGAGCTAGTGACCCCAGCTGTTGAACCCGTAGTTGAACAGGCAGAAGTCAAACCGGAACCGAAAGTAGTTAAGCCAGCGAAGGCTTCTCCTCTGAAAGGATTTGCTTCTGCGCCGATGGCTAAAGCCCCTGGCAGCGATGAAATGAAAGAGATTTCAGTGGTCGCCGCGCCTCTTCGTCAAGAGCGCTATCAGCCTAAAGGAGCCGGCAGTCAAGTCGCGCGCAACCAGGCAAGCGCAGCGATGGCAAAGCCACAAGGTTACTAATACAACCTTAATCCCTCAGTAAGACAGCCCCTTTTTGGGGCTGTTTTTTCTCTGTGATACACCCTCACTGTGTCACACACCACATGCTACACTCTAGTCATTATTGAACTTAATCACACTTTTAGGTAGCATTCGCGGTCACGAACTGAATTAACGTTTTAGCAACCCTTTCGATACCCATATCAAAAGTATCATCGCATTTTGCGCACTATGACGTCATTCAGACTAGGCCTAACTCATGAGCAGAACAAAATAAGTATGTTTGAATTTCCTCAATTTTCTAAGCACTCGGTGAAAAACGATGTGCTCTCTGGCCTAACGGTCGCCCTGGCTTTAGTCCCAGAAGCCGTCGCTTTCGCGTTTGTCGCCGGCGTTGACCCTATGGTTGGCCTGTACGCCGCCTTTATTGTTGGTTTAATTACGTCCATTTTTGGCGGTCGTCCAGGTATGATTTCAGGCGCGACGGGTGCCATGGCCGTGGTTATGGTTTCACTGGTTGCCAGTCATGGCGTACAGTATTTATTCGCTGCCATCATGCTTGCCGGCATCTTACAAGTCGCCGCGGGTATCTTTAAGCTAGGTAAATTTATTCGCATCGTACCTCACCCTGTGATGATCGGCTTTGTGAATGGATTGGCGATCGTTATCTTCCTCGCTCAGTTAGGCCAATTTAAAGCCCCGGATATCAACGGTATGCTGACTTGGCTACCACAAGGTCAAATGATGCTGATGTTGGGCTTAGTTGCACTGACCATGGCCATCATCCATTTCTTGCCTAAAATCACTACAGCAGTGCCCTCTTCGCTCGTGGCCATCGTGACCGTCACCGCTTTGGTGGTGGGTTTAGACCTCGAAACACGTACCGTGGTTGACTTTCTTCGTACCATGTCTGGTGATGATGCTGCGACACTGGCGGGCTCACTGCCCACCTTCTCCATCCCTATGGTGCCGTTTACCCTTGAGACGCTGCAAATCATCCTACCCTACGCCATCATTTTAGCGGCGATTGGCCTGATCGAATCACTATTAACCCTGACGGTTCTCGATGAAATGACCAATACTCGCGGTCAATCTAACCGCGAATGTATCGGCCAAGGTATGGCGAACATGACTTGCTCCGTCTTTGGCGCGATGGGTGGTTGTGCCATGATTGGTCAATCGATGATTAACGTCAATTCGGGTGGTCGTGGCCGCCTTTCCGGTATTGTTGCTGCGGTTGCCTTGCTGATGTTTATTTTATTTGCGTCGGCTCTGATTGAGATGATTCCGCTGGCGGCTCTGGTTGGCGTCATGTTTATGGTTGTGATCGGTACCTTTGAATGGGCAACCTTCAAACTAGCACGCCGCGTACCAAAACAAGATTTCTTCGTGATTGTTCTCGTCACTGTGGTCACGGTATTAACTGACCTGGCCGTCGCCGTTGCGGTCGGTGTGATCGCTTCTGCCTTGATGTTTGCATGGCAGCACGCCAAACACATTTATGCTGATACGCGCATCAATGACGAGGGGTCAAAAGAGTACAAGATTCATGGTCCGGTGTTTTTTGGCTCTACCGCCAACTTCCTTGAGCTGTTTAACGCACAAGATGATCCAAGTGATGTGATCGTCGATTTTGCCGACTCTCGCGTCACTGACCACTCAGCGATTGAGGCCATTGAAACCTTGGCGGATCGCTACGCGACCGTCGGTAAGACATTGCACCTGCGCCATCTCAGTCCAGACTGCCGTAAGCTGCTACATAAAGCCGGTAGCTTAGTGGAAATCAATGTCAAAGAAGACCCAAGCTACAAGGTGGCCACCGACGTCTTAGCAGGCTAACGGTTCGCTTTTATCGATAGCACAGAAACAGTAAGGGCTTCCAATTGGAAGCCCTTTTTATTAACCGCGATGATTACAGCAGTTGATTCAACTTTTCGCCCACTAAGGACTTACGCCATCCTTGCATCACGTCCGGTAAGGCCGCAGGATCTCGGTCTTTTTTCCATACCCAAGTGATGATCTGATTGAGCTGTTTTTTTGAGGCAATGAATTCAGTCGCCAGACCTGAGCTTTGTCCAGCGTGTTTAACTTCATCCTTTAGACGTTTAAACACCTGCTTGTAGCCTGGTAAATCCATCAAACGTTCAATTTTCTCTGGGTACTCGTCTGCTGGCGTCATTTTGGCTTCTTTCACCAACGAAATGAGTCGCGTAGCATGACGTTGCACGGATCTTGGGTCCATGCCTTCTTGCTCCATACGCTGCTTGTTTTGCAAACCCAGTCTCGCGACGTTGAGCAAATCATTTTCTTTAAACACAAAGTTTAACGCTAAGTCACGACGCAGCGCTTCTTTATAACGCCAAGTGGCCAGAGGCTTCAATATGGCCAGCTCTTTAGGTTTCAGTTGCCATGCGCCCTTGATGTCTAAATAAGCGTTAGCTGGATCGATACTTTTGATTCGCTTTGCGGCCAGCATTTCGCTCTCCTGCTGCGCTGCGTCCCACCAGCCTGCTTGAGTCACTGCATCAAGCAGTTTTTCATACAGTGGCAAGAGGTAGAACACGTCTGCCGCCGCGTAGTCGAGTTGCTTATCTGAGAGTGGACGAGCTAACCAATCGGTGCGTGATTCACTTTTATCGAGCTCTACACCTAAGTAGTGATCAACCAGGGCAGCAAAGCCGGTTGACAGGCCATGGCCGAGAAACGCCGCCATCACTTGCGTGTCTACCATGGGAAACGGCAAGCAATCAAAGCTATTGTTAAACACTTCTAAATCTTCACCACAGGCGTGGAGCACTTTCAGCACCGAGCTGTCTTTGAGCAGAGCCACAAACTCACTCATGTCATCAATCACGGTTGGATCGATTAATGAGAGCTGCTCGCCATCGAACAGTTGTATCAGCCCTAGCTGTGGGTAGAAGGTACGCGTTCTGACAAACTCGGTATCGAGCATCACTACATCCACCTGGCGTGCTTGCTGGCAGATAGAGTTTAGTTGTTGGGTATCGGTAATGATTTGGTAATTCACAAAGGTCTCGCTACGCCTATAGAGTGGCGTTCTAGTTGCGGCACATAAAAAATGCCGACCATGGTTATGTCGGCATTCTAACATCAAAGCTTACGATCTGCTTAGCGAGTTTAGCTATCGTGCTTGGCCAGATTCGCTTCGTTTTCCTCTCGCAGAACGCGACGTAAAATCTTACCAACGTTGGTTTTAGGTAAGTCTTCTCTAAACTCAACCAATTTTGGCACTTTATAGCCGGTCAGATGCTTACGACTGTGAGCAATCACTTCCTCTTTGGTGAGGCTTGGATCTCGCTTGACAACGTACACTTTGACCACTTCACCAGAGACATCGTGAGATTGACCGATTGCCGCCACTTCCAGCACCTTGCCATGCAGAGCAACCACATCTTCTATCTCATTCGGGTAGACGTTGAAACCGGAGACCAGAATCATGTCTTTTTTACGATCGACAATATAAATCATGCCGTGCTCATCGAATTTGACGATGTCACCCGTTGACAACCAACCTTCGCTGTTGATCACCTCTTTAGTCGCTTCCGGACGCTGCCAGTAACCTTGCATCACTTGAGGGCCGCGTACTTGTAGTTCTCCAACCTCGGTGGTTGGTAATACCTGTCCGGCATCATCCACAATACGCACTTCCGTTGAAGGAACAGGCAATCCAATCGCACCTGTGTAGTCTTTCAAATCGTAAGGGTTCCCCGTTACTAGCGGCGAGCATTCGGTCAGACCATAGCCTTCAAGTAAGTGAATGCCAGTTGTCTTCTTCCATTGGTCGGCAACCGCGCGCTGCACCGCCATGCCACCACCAACGGCGAGCTTAAGCTTGCTGAAATCAAGTTCGTGGAAATCTTCATTGCTCACCAAGGCATTGAACAAGGTGTTCACCCCAGTGATCGCGGTGAAAGGGTGCTTTTGCAACTCTTTGACAAAGCCTGGAATGTCTCTTGGGTTGGTGATCAACAGGTTCTGGCACCCCAGTTCAACAAACAGCAAACAGTTCACCGTCAGAGCGAATACGTGATACAGCGGCAGCGCTGTTACCACTAATTCACGCCCTTCTGTCAAGACAGGGCCGTAAGCACCTTTCGCCTGCAAAACGTTAGCAATCATATTGCGGTGGGTTAGGATTGCGCCTTTCGCCACCCCTGTCGTCCCGCCCGTGTATTGCAAGAATGCAATGTCATCCCCCGACATAAACGGCTTCACGTACTGTAGACGACGGCCTTTGTGGAGGGCTTTGCGCATCGAGATCGCCCCAGGCAAGTCATATTTTGGCACCATGCCTTTGACGTACTTAACGACAAAATCGACCAAGGTACCTTTCGCTCGAGGCAGCATTTGCCCAAGGCTCGTCAACACCACGTGCTTAACAGGCGTGTTCTCCACCACTTGCTCAAGCGTACTGGCAAAGTTGGAGACAATCACAATCGCTTTGGCACCAGAGTCATTGAGCTGATGCTCCAACTCACGTGGCGTGTAAAGCGGGTTAACGTTGACGGCGATCAGCCCAGCTCGCAATACACCAAACAGGGCGACCGGATATTGCAGCAAGTTTGGCATCATCAACGCGACGCGATCACCCTTTTGCAACTTAAGATCGTTTTGTAAATAGGCGGCAAACGCTCGGCTGCGTTCCTCCAATTTACGGAAGGTCATCACCGACCCCATATTCACAAAAGCAGGTTGATCCGCGTATTTTTGTACGGACTGCTCAAACATCTCAACCAGAGATGGATACTGGTCCGGGTTAATGTGCTCAGGTACATCGCTTGGATAGCGTGACAACCAAGGTTTATCCACGTTAATACTCCTCGAAAAAACAGCGTGCGCGCGCCGATATCGTTATGTTGTTATTGGCCTATTACAGCACAGGCGCAGCGCCCGCGCACGGAAGACTCAAACACTTGTTTAAATTTTGTTAACTAAGCCAAAAATTAGGTCAGATACTCTAGAAGGATGCTCTAAATGGCAGTGATGTCCGCCCGAGAGGGTGACAAACTCGCGCACCGGATTTGCCTCTGACGTCATGGGCTTCAAATGAGAAAAGCCTTGCTCTCCCAGCACAATGATCTGAGGGCAGACTATCGCATCGCGGATCGCTTGAGCATGCTGATGAGACATCCGGTAGAGGGAGTCACTTTGCAAAGCGGTGTCATGGCGCCAAGCCCAGCCCTGTTCGGTTTGCTTAATTCCGCGCAGCACAAGCGGCGTAATTTGTGCCTCCGTCAGCGAGTTGACCGAGGCACGCCGGGCTACCGCATCGTCCGCTGAGCTCATCAAACGCACAGGCTTACGACGAATACGTTGGCGGCTCATCACCCCTTGGCGCAATCTTGTGACCGCACACTCCGGCGTCTCCGCAAGCGGCCCATCGCCTTCAATCTGGACTAATCCAGCCACCTGTTCTGGAAACGCGGCACTATAGCAACTTGCGATCAAAGCACCAAGCGAATGTCCAACCAATACGGTTCTGTTTGGCGATAACTTAGCCAAAACTTGGTAAACATCGTCGATATAGTCATGAAACGAATAGAAATGAGGAGAGGCTTTATGAAATGAGTGCCCATGTCCAGGCAAGTCTACGGCGCACAAGTGGGCGTGAGGTAACTGATGCGCTAGTGCTGTCATTACAGTAGTGAAACTGGCGGCGTTGTCTAACCAACCGTGCAAAAAAACGACCGAGACACCGGCCGTTTGTTTATCTCCTAGCTCAAGGGTGGCGACCTTGCCGCCGTCAATCTGGTAGTGGCAATGTTCAAACGTCATTTGACTTCCTGAATCACGCGCCCTTCTCTTGGTCGGTACCCCACATCACGACAGTAGTAGCCTCGGCAAGGGAACATATAGCTGCCAAAGTCATCCACAATCACACGCTCTTCAATACGCCACAAGTGAAGGGTCGCTTGTTTCATCACAGGAAACTGATGTAAGTAATCACCGACTTTACCCTCTTCGACACCCGCAGATTGCCCCAGCGTCGTGATCAAGCGTCCTTCAGCTAAGCTGACAGGATCCACAAAACCGGGCACATAGGCGACGTAGCGACCGTTGGGCTCTTGCGTGATGTCAGGCTTACCACTACTTGAGATAGGCAGATTGACTATTTCTATCCGCGTTTGTGAATCCAGATTCTTCACGTCGGCAATCACGCCGCCAAGGCGCACAGGGTGAGATTGTGAGGCATCCCACTGCGCGTAATCTGTCACGAGCGCAGGGTCGTCATTCACTAGCTGTGTGGGCAGTGTGCTGCATGCCGTCATGAGAAACGTAGTCGCAAAAAGGAGTAGTGCTGATTTCATCGGAGACTCTTTATCGGAAAAAGGAAAGTGTGCTAGATATAGAGATCGACACCAAGCATCTGCGAGAGTTCATCTCGCTTCACCTGATGCATCACATTCATATACTCTTCCATCGCTTTACGGCTCTTGCCTTCTGGAAGATCATATTGAACCTTCGCCCGTTCGACGTCAGATTCTGTGATGGGGCGAATAGAATTCGCAACGGCGTTTGCCACCTTGGTCGGCTGCGAAACCTCGTTACCCTTACTTTGCTTGTTTACCCCCTGTTTTTTATTGGCTTTATTCGCACGATTCGGTCCGGGGACCGAGGGGGGTAAACCGTTTATAGACACCATACTATTCACTCATTTCGCTGTGCGCTCACTGGGCAGAGTATTATTCACGCCCAGGAAGCTTTTTCCACGCAACCGTATCGCGAAGATAAACAGGGCTGGCTTCTTCTGCACTGACACTGAGTCCCTCTCGCCAAGCTTGCTCGGCCAAGATCACCATATCCTGCGCATCCGGGAACAGCACATCACCCGCTTTCAGCGTTAATGGGAGTTCCGCCAGCGGAGCTTGATAGGTTTGCCACCCCGTTCCTGCCGTGTGCCAGCACTGCGCATCAGAAGGCGTGCGTTGAACGAGCTCATCGGGAGCAATCACGCACTCTTCATCCACATTGGCCCAGCTGCCATCTTCTTGACGCTGAAAACGTCCCCAATACACTTCACTCATGCGAGCATCAATGGCGCACGCAACTTGCTCCGCTTGGTGGAGACGGTAGCTACCTTGAGCCATCGCGGCGAGTGTCGACACACCAATCATGGGCAGATCCGCACCAAACGCTAAACCTTGTGCAATACCAATGCCAATACGTACGCCAGTAAAACTACCCGGGCCTTGACCAAAGGCTAACGCGTCTAAATCTTGTAGCGTAAGCCCGGCTTCTTTTAGCACTTCATCGACCATAGGAAGAATCTTCTTGGTGTGATCACGCGGGGCGACTTCACTGCGAACAAACACTTTGTCGAAGGCTAATAGGGCCACAGAGCAGTTCTCTGTAGCGGTATCTAGGGCAAGAATTTTTGCGCTCATGATGTTCTCTAAATCTAATTTCATTAATCTTTATTGGGCTGGAGGAACTGCTTTATCGCTTCAATATCCCGTGTACGAGGAATTGGAGGTAAACTGGCTAAGAACACACCACCGTAATCACGTGTTACTAATCGATTATCACAAATGATTAGCGCTCCCCTGTCCGTTTTATCACGAATCAATCGCCCTACGCCCTGCTTTAACGTAATCACCGCATCAGGAATTTGTACCTGTGCAAACGGGTCTCCCCCTTTTAACTGACAATCCTCAATACGTGCTTTAAGCAGTGGGTCATCGGGCGCGGTAAACGGCAGTTTGTCGATAATAACACAGCTCAGCGCGTCGCCTCTAACATCTATCCCTTCCCAAAAGGCCCCTGTCGCCACCAGCAGTGCATTACCCAACTCCATAAACTCCGCCAAGGTCTTTTGTTTACTTGTCTCACCTTGCATAAGAACCGGGACATTGAGTACCGCGCGAAATCGCTCAGTCAACTCTCGCATCATCGAATGGGAGGTACACAAGAAAAAGCAGCGACCTTGGTTTTGTTCAATGACAGACGCGAGTAAAGCAACCAGTTTGTCTGGTAAACCCGCCGAATTTGGCTCGGGAAGATAACGGGGCACGCAAAGTCTCGCCTGCTGTTGGTAATCAAATGGGCTAGGTAGCGACATCTGCTGAGTGGGCTGTATACCCAAACGAGACGTGAAGTGCGCAAAATCTTGATTAACCGCTAACGTTGCAGAGGTAAATACCCACGCACCGGGTTTGAGCGTCATTTGTTCATGGAACTTATCCGCCACACTCAAGGGCGTAATGTGCAAACTGAAATGACGAGGCGTCGTGTCATACCAGTAGGAGTAGCCCGTGATAGAGACATCACACACGCGCTCCAAGCGCGCTTTGATGGTACTCGCTCGCTCAAAAGCGCTATCAAGCAACTGGCTGCGGCCAAGGGCTAATTTCAACACTTCAACGGTAAAATCAAGGCTCTCTTCAAGACGGTTCAACTCTCGAGCGATCGACGGTGATTTGATCGCTTCACGCCAATTGCCACGAAACCCAGGTTCACCCAGAGTAATGCGCAGATCCATCGCACATTGACCCAGTTTTTCCGCGACCTTTTGCAGTTGACGCATGTCTTTTGCTTCGGTGCGATAGGCGATCTCAATATCTTTGCACAGCTCCTGTATTTGGCGACTGGATAACGACTGACCAAAATACTGGCTAGCAATATCCGGCAGTTGGTGTGCCTCGTCGAATATAAACACGTCCGATTCTGGGATCAGTTCACCAAACCCCGTCTCTTTAATGGCTAAATCGGCCAAAAAGAGGTGATGATTGACGACAACCACATCCGCTTCCATCGCTTTTTTACGCGCTTTGAGTACAAAACAGTCTTGGTAGCTAGGGCACTCTTTTCCCAAGCAGTTATCGTTGGTGGACGTAATGGTCGGAATCACAGGGCTGTCTTCCGCAATCGCATCACAATCGCCCAAATCTCCGGTTTTTGTCTCTGAAGACCAGCTGCGCACTTTGACCAACTGACTGAGTAAGGTCGGATCCGAACTTTGATGGTGACTCTCGAGCATTTGTCGACTTAGACGATCTAGACAGAGATAGTTAGCACGACCTTTCAGCAAGGCCACTTGTCCGTAAAACCCGAGCGCTTCGACCATCAGTGGTAGATCGCGGTGGTAGAGCTGCTCTTGTAAGTTCTTTGAACCAGTACTGATTACGGTTTTCTTGCCGCTTTGCAGCGCGGGCACCAAGTAGGCGAACGTTTTTCCGGTTCCCGTTCCCGCTTCAACCACGAGCTGCGAACCATCTTGAATCGCTTGATGCACCGCCTCTGCCATATCTAACTGTGCTTGGCGAGGCTGAAAGCCTGGGATGGCCTTGCCCAAGGCGCCATCTTGAGTGAAGGTTTTTGCAATCATTCGACAATACGATAAGAGGGGTTACTGGGGATTATGTCAGTTTTTTAAAAAGGGCGCGAATGTGTTTCGCGCCCTAAGTTGGTAGATAAGCAAGTAGAGAGGTGACGAGTGGATTAGCGTTTGTTGAGGTAACGCGCTAACCACGCAGGACCGGAAAATCCAGTGTGCTGATCAAGCATGGCTCTGGCCGCTTCACTTGGCGACGCTTTGCATTCCCACATTTCTCCTAAAATTTGTTCATCAATTTCATGATCACCGAGCAGCGCATGAACACGCTCAGAATACAGTTTGCGGGCGAGGAGTTCTTTATCCATACATACCACCTTAAACAACTCTTTGAGAGTAGAATGAGTCAACCTTGAGCTTATTCGTATTGCCCGAACAGTGCGCCCTCATTTCACTGGCCTGCGACCTTCGTTGACGATACAGAGAAGCAGATAATCAATTAACTCAGATTAATTGTTGAAACCAATCTGATATTAGTTTAATTGTAGCTTCAATATTGCGTGTGGCTTCACCGTTCGAAGCGGCGCAAAAATTTTACTTTTAAAAAAAAATAATTCTCGGAAGTATCGACTTAATGGAAAAGAAAACACTACTGACGCACTGTACAGACGCTGCGGGCCTGATTTCTAAAATCACTAACATCTGTTATAAGCATCAACTCAACATCATTCACAACAACGAATTTGTCGACAATACCAGCGGCCACTTCTTCATGCGTACCGAATTGGAAGGTTACTTTAATGATCAAACCTTGTTGGCCGATCTAGACCAAGCGCTACCTGCCGGTACGAAACGTAAATTGATTGGCTCTGAGCGCAAACGCATTGTCATTTTGGTCACCAAAGAAGCGCACTGCTTGGGTGATATTCTTATGAAAAATTACGATGGTAGCCTAGATGTTGAGATTGCGGCCGTGGTCGGTAACTACGACAACCTGCAAAGCCTGACAGAAAAGTTTGACATTCCTTATCACTGCGTCTCTCACGAAGGGTTAAACCGTGAGGAGCATGAGCAGAAAATGCTGGAAGTGATTGAGCAGTATGAACCGCACTACTTAGTGCTCGCGAAATACATGCGCGTTCTTACTCCCTCTTTTGTCGAAAAGTACAACCATAAGATCATCAACATTCACCACAGCTTCTTGCCTGCGTTTATTGGCGCGAAACCATATCAGCAAGCGTATGAGCGCGGTGTCAAAATCATCGGCGCAACGGCGCATTTTGTCACCAACGACCTCGATGAAGGCCCGATCATTAAGCAGGACGTAATTCCAGTCGATCATAACTTCAACGCCCAAGATATGGCGCAAGCAGGTCGCGATGTGGAGAAAAACGTTCTCAGCAAAGCGCTAACCAAAGTCCTTAATGACCATGTATTTGTCTACGGAAACAAGACGGTCATTTTGTAACGCTTTCTCAGTGGGAATAAAAAAACGCCAGATGGAGCGACTCCATCTGGCGTTTTCTATTGAACACATTAGAGCTTAATCGCCAGCTCGACACCTTGTTTAATTGCACGCACCGCATCCAACTCACCGGCATAATCCGCGCCGCCAATCACATGCAGTTTGTCGCCAAACTTCTCCCACTCATTCTCAAACGGACGAACGGATTCTTGGCCCGCGCAGATGATCACTTTGTCGGCCTCGAGTAACTGCTTTTGTTCATCAATCGCAATGTGCAGTCCTTGGTCGTCAATCTTCTCGTAACTCACCCCACCAAGCAGGTGAACCCCACGTTTTTCCAGTGTCCGCTTATGAATCCAACCTGTGGTTTTTCCCGGACCTTTGCCGACACGCCCTTTACGACGTTGCAACACCCACACGGTTTTATCACTGAGCGAATCTGGGTAAGGGAACAAGCCGCCCGGATGTGAAATCGCTTTGTCGATACCCCACTCATGCAGCCAATCGTCAAGATTGTGTCCTTGAGGCTCGGTGAGCATGGTGGCAACGTCGACACCAATGCCGCCGGCTCCCACAATCGCCACCTTGTCGCCAACGTAGGTTTTTTCGCGAATTAGAGTTTGGTAATCCACCACTTTCTCTTGGTTATCAATCCCCTCAATAGTCACTTTACGAGGTTCAACACCACTGGCCATGACCACTTCATCGTACTCCGCCAATAGATCGAAATTCGCTTCCGTCTCTAAATGGAGTTTGACGCCCGTTTCATCAATGCGGTTAGCAAAATAGCGGATGGTTTCACGAAACTCTTCCTTGCCCGGGATCTGCATGGCAAGACGGAACTGACCACCGATACGGTCACTGCGTTCAAACAAATCCACTTGATGGCCTCGCTCGGCCAAAGTCGTGGCACACGCCAGGCCAGCAGGACCTGCGCCCACCACGGCAATGTTTTTCGCCTTCTGCACCGGCGAGACAATCCACTCTTCCTCTCGACAGGCGAGCGGGTTGACTAAGCAGCTTGCACGTTTACCTTTGAAGACATTGTCCAGACAGGCTTGGTTACAACCGATGCAGGTGTTGATGAGCTTCGCCTTGTCCTGCTCGGCTTTGGCGACGAAATATGGGTCTGCTAAGAATGGACGCGCCATCGAGACCATATCCGCATGGCCACTCTCTAAGATTCGCTCCGCTTCATCGGGCATATTGATTCGGTTACACGTCACAATCGGCACATTGACATGCGGCTTCACTTTCTCGGTCACCCACGTAAACGCGCCTCGCGGGACTTGCGTCGCAATGGTTGGAATCCGCGCTTCGTGCCAGCCGATGCCGGTGTTGATGATGGTGACCCCAGCCGCTTCTAGCGCTTTGGCGAGCATCACCACTTCATCAAATGTGCTGCCCTCTTCCACCAGATCCAGCATCGATAGACGGAAAATGATAATGAATTCTTCGCCAACTGCTTTTCGAATGGCTTTGACGATCTCTAGGGGAAAACGCATACGATTTTCGTAACTACCGCCCCAATCGTCGTAGCGCATATTGGTTCGTTTACAGATGAACTGGTTAATGAGATAACCTTCCGACCCCATTACTTCCACGCCATCATATCCTGCCAACTGAGCTAACTGCGCACTGTTTGCAAACGCGTCGATGGTTTTCTTGATTTGACGAGTACTCATCTCACTCGGTGCAAAACGCGCAATGGGCGCTTTGATGGAAGAAGCACTTTGGGAGAAGGGGTGCATTGCATAGCGACCTGCGTGCAACAGTTGCAACGCAATCTTGCTGCCATGTTGGTGGACCGCTTCGGTCACGACCTTGTGTGCTTGTGCATGTTTCGGCTTACTAAATTCAGCCGAAAATGGATGAAGACGACCGCGTAAATTGGGCGAAAAGCCACCCGTCACAATTAAACCGACACCGCCTTTGGCACGTTCAGCGTAGAAAGCGGCAAGTTTTCCAAGGCCTTCTTTCTGTTCCTCAAGGCCGGTGTGCATAGAGCCCATCAAGACACGGTTTCGAATCTGAGTAAAGCCGAGATCTAAGGGCTTGAGTAGGTTTGGGTACATGGCAGACATCACTATACTGTTTATTATTGTGGTCTGACCACGATATGAGCTTCTTTATAAAAAATCAAACAGGCGTTTACATTTTTGTAACACCGATCAATCTTACAGTTGTTCCACTCCACGAGTTTCAGTAGGATGGAGGGTGTCCGGACATCTAGGGTAACCCCATCACCTGCGTTGACGTCGCAGCGGAGATAGAATGAAAAAAATATTCAAAATCATAGGGATGATTTTCAAGGGAATGTGGAAACTGCTCACCTTCCTACGCATCGCCCTAACCAATCTGATCTTTTTGGCGAGCATCGCTGTTATCTACTTCCTCTACACCGCTACGGATGCCCCGCCGCCATCGGTACCAAAAGAATCCGCACTCGTGCTTAACCTCTCTGGCCCGATTGTTGAGCAGCCTCGCTACATCAACGCGATGGACTCTTTGACCGGCTCCCTATTTGGCCAAGAGATGCCAAGAGAGAATGTCCTGTTTGAGCTGGTGGACACCATTCGCCACGCCAAAGACGACAACAGCATCAGCGGCCTAGTGCTCGCGCTGCGTGACATGCCGGAAACCAATCTCACGAAACTGCGTTACATCGCCAAAGCCTTGAATGAGTTTAAAGCATCGGGCAAGCCCATCTATGCGGTCGGGGACATCTACAACCAAAGCCAGTACTACCTCGCCAGCTACGCGGATAAGATTTATCTTGCCCCGGATGGCGCTGTGATGCTCAAAGGCTACAGCGCGTACTCGCTGTACTACAAAACCTTGCTTGAAAAGCTGGATGTCAGCACACACGTTTTCCGTGTCGGCAGCTATAAATCGGCTGTGGAACCGTTTCTGCGTGATGATATGTCCGATGAAGCGCGTGAATCCGCGTCACGTTGGCTCGGTCAACTGTGGGGCGCGTACGTTGACGATGTGGCGACCAACCGCCAAATCAGTGCAGAAAAACTCAATCCAGATATGGATAGCTTCCTAACACTGCTTGAGCAATACCAAGGTGATTTAGCGGCGCTCTCTAAAGGATTAGGCTTGGTGGATCAACTAGCGACACGCCAACAAGTGCGCAGCGAACTGATCGACGTGTTTGGCAGTGATGGTGACGATAGCTACAACTACATCACTTACTATGAATACTTACCGACCATGCGCATGCCGCTGAACCTTGCCCAAGATGATATTGCCGTCGTGGTGGCAAGCGGCGCGATCATGGACGGCTCACAGCCGCGTGGTACCGTCGGTGGCGACACCACTGCTGCCTTACTTCGTCAAGCGCGCAGCGATGACAAGGTGAAAGCGGTCGTGTTGCGCGTTGACAGCCCCGGAGGCAGCGCCTTCGCCTCAGAAGTAATTCGCAATGAAGTCGAAGCGCTACGCGCGGCGGGCAAGCCTGTGGTGGTGTCGATGTCGAGCCTAGCGGCCTCTGGCGGTTACTGGATATCAATGAGCGCCGACAGCATTGTGGCGCAGCCAACGACGCTCACCGGGTCAATTGGTATCTTCAGTGTTATCACGACATTTGAAAAAGGGCTCAACAAACTCGGCATTTATACCGATGGCGTTGGCACATCACCCTTTTCTGATGTCGGTGTGACCACCGGTTTGTCAGACGGCGCCTCGCAAGCCATTCAGATGGGTATCGAGCATGGCTACCATCGCTTTGTCGGCTTGGTCAGCGACGCTCGAGATATTCCGCGCAAAGATATGGACGCGCTGGCACAAGGTCGCGTTTGGACGGGTCAAGACGCCCTAAACCTAGGCCTTATCGACAAAATTGGTGATTTTGACGATGCGATTGCACTCGCGGCTGAGCTTGCTAACGTCGAGGACTACAACATTTACTGGGTTGAAGAGCCACTCTCTCCAGCGCAGCAGTTCTTGCAAGAGCTTATCAACCAAGTGGAAGTGCGCGTTGGCTTAGACGTAAGCGCGCTGCTACCCGCCTCACTCTCTCCCGTGATTCATCAATTGAGTAGTGATGCCGACCTATTGCAAAGCTTCAATGATCCTAAAGGTCACTATGCGTTTTGCTTGAACTGCCAAGTGCAATAGGACAAGCACTCCTCTGACCTAGGGCATGACAGCGCCACTCACGCTGCCATGCCCTTTTTTCTGCGAGTAATTAATATATAATCGCGCACACTTCCCTACATACGGTTTCTGAGTCATGGCTAGAAAACATATCTACATCGCCTACACAGGCGGAACAATTGGCATGAAAAAGTCACATGATCACGGTTACGTGCCGGTGGCTGGATTTATGGAAAAACAGCTCGCAAGTATGCCGGAGTTCCACCGCCCAGAAATGCCTGAATACACCATTCACGAATACGACCCGCTGATTGATTCGTCCGACATGACCCCGGCCGACTGGCAACAAATTGCTGACGACATCCGTGATAACTACGACAAGTACGACGGCTTTGTCATTCTTCACGGCACCGACACCATGGCGTACACCGCCTCCGCGCTCTCTTTCATGCTGGAGAACTTAGGTAAACCCGTGATTGTGACAGGCTCACAAATTCCACTGGCAGAACTGCGCTCTGACGGCCAAGCGAATTTGCTCAATGCCCTGCACATCGCTGCCAATTACCCCATCAACGAAGTGACGCTGTTTTTTAACAACAAACTGATGCGCGGTAACCGAAGCACAAAATCTCATGCCGACGGCTTTAATGCTTTTACATCACCCAACTTACCTCCTCTGTTGGAAGCAGGTATTAATATTCAAGTGAGCAAAGATGTCACGGTAGGCCAAATGCCGAGTGGCGAGTTTAAAGTGCATGATATTACCCCTCAGCCGATTGGCGTCATTACCATGTACCCTGGCATCTCGCATGAAGTCATTCGCAACACCCTGCTACAACCTGTGAATGCGATGATTCTGCTGACTTTTGGTGTTGGCAACGCGCCGCAAAACCCACAGCTTCTGGCTCATCTTCAAGAGGCGTCTGAACGTGGTGTGATCGTCGTGAACTTAACCCAGTGTTTGGCGGGTAAAGTCAACATGGGCGGTTACGCAACAGGCTGCGCCTTGGCTGAAGCAGGCGTGATCAGCGGTTTTGATATGACGCGCGAAGCGGCGCTAGCCAAACTGCATTATTTGCTCAGCCAAAACCTCTCTTACGACGAGGTAAAAGTGCAAATGCAACAGGTGCTGCGCGGCGAGATGACGCTCTAGTCCGATGTGACTCAAATCAAATCATAAAAAAGGGGCTGATGTTCAACATCAGCCCCTAGCTATGTCAACGATGATGACACCGATAGGTCATTAACCGATGTGCGTCGCGCCGCCCATGTAAGGTTGCAGCACGGCAGGAATCTCAATACGGCCATCAGCTTGCTGGTTGTTCTCAAGAATCGCCACCATAGTACGACCCACTGCGAGGCCAGAGCCATTAAGTGTGTGGACCAACTCAGGCTTCTTCTCGCCTTTACGACGGAAACGCGCCTGCATACGACGAGCTTGGAAGTCCCACATGTTTGAACAAGATGAAATCTCACGGTAGGTCTGCTGCGCCGGTACCCAGACTTCCAAATCGTAAGTCTTACGCGCACCAAAGCCCATGTCACCGGTACATAGCACTACTTTACGGTAAGGAAGTTCAAGCAGTTGCAGGACTTTCTCAGCATGACCCGTTAGCTCTTCCAATGCATCCATTGAATCTTCTGGTTTGGTGATTTGAACCAGCTCAACTTTGTCAAATTGGTGCATACGAATCAAACCACGCGTATCACGACCGTACGATCCCGCTTCAGAGCGGAAACAAGGGGTGTGAGCCGTCATCTTTAGAGGCAAATCCGCTTCATCAGAGATGGTGTCACGCACCATGTTGGTCACTGGCACTTCTGCCGTAGGAATCAATGAAAGACGACGTAGCTCTTCGTCGCTGGCTTTCTCTTCAAGCGGCTCGGTATGGAACAAGTCTTTACCAAACTTAGGTAGTTGTCCTGTGCCAAACAAGCTGTCAGAGTTAACAAGGTACGGCACGTACATTTCCGTGTAGCCGTGCTGCTCGGTATGCAAGTCCAGCATGAACTGTGCGATCGCACGGTGAAGGCGAGCAAACTGGCCTTTCATGACAATAAAGCGCGCGCCGGTGATCTTGGTGGCGCTAGCAAAATCAAGACCGCCTGCAATCTCACCTAAATCGACATGATCTTTCACTTCGAAGTCGTAAGTTTTAGGTTCACCCCAACGTGAGATTTCCACGTTGTCGTTTTCGTCTTTACCGTCTGGCACATCCTCTGCTGGCAAGTTAGGCACAGATAACGTAATGTCATCGAGCTTCGCCATAATCACGTCCAGTTCCGCTTTTTTCGCGTCAAGATCGCTACCAAGAGAACCGATTTGCTTTTTGATCTCTTCTGCGCCGGCTTTGTCACCTTTCGCCATCAATTGACCGATCTGCTTGGAGATGGAGTTACGAGTGGATTGTAAATTTTCAACTTCGACTTGAATCGACTTGCGTTGCTCTTCAAGTGTACGGATTGTCTCAACGTCAAGGTTAAAGCCTCGGCGCGCTAGTTTTGCAGCTGTGTCATCCAGCTCTGTACGAAGTAATTTAGAATCCAGCATTGTTAACCCTATGCTTATCAATAATGTGCTTTAAGAATGTGCGTTTCTGATTTTGGCCTGCCACTGTGGTGCTTGACCAAAACCACAACCGAATAAATGTATCTAAAATAGGCGCTTATTCATAGCGCTTTTGTGGGCTTTTTGCGTCTAAACTAGCCAAGTAATCTAACTTTTCGCCAATTTTCGTTTCTAAGCCACGATTGGTCGGCTGATAGTATCGCGTTTCACTCATTTCTGGTGGCAAGTAGCGCTCGCCTGCGGCGTAAGCACCTGGCTCATCATGCGCGTATCGATACTCAGCGCCGTAACCCAAGTCTTTCATCAAGCTAGTGGGCGCGTTGCGTAAATGGACAGGCACTTCGTACTCAGGCAGGTTGTGTGCATCGGCCAAAGCTTGTTTCCAGGCACTATAAACCGCGTTGCTCTTTGGTGCACATGCGAGGTAAACCACCGCTTGCGCGATCGCCCGCTCACCTTCGGCCGGCCCGACTCTGGTAAAGCAATCCCAAGCCGATAGCGCCACTTGCATGGCTCTTGGATCCGCATTACCAATATCTTCCGACGCAATCGCCAACAGGCGTCTCGCGATATAAAGAGGATCGCACCCTGCGGCAATCATTCTCGCCGACCAATAGAGCGCAGCGTCGGGGTTAGACCCACGGATGGATTTATGCACCGCAGAAATCAGGTCGTACCATATATCGCCTTTGTTATCAAAACGGGAGACTTTTTCACCTGCGACTTCGGCAAGCAGCGGTAAGGTAATGGCTTTGCGCCCCTGCGCATCATCTTGAGCCATGTCGTACAACAGCTCGAGATAATTGAGTGACATTCGTGCATCACCATTCACTAGCTCAGAGAGACGCTCAAGCACACCTTCGCCAAAGTCCGCATCAATATGGCCGAGTCCGCGCTCGGTATCGTTAATCGCTTGATCCAGCGCTTGGCGGATTTCCGCTTGAGAAAGCGAAGTCAGTTTGTACACGCGAGCTCGTGATAACAGCGCGTTATTAAGCTCAAACGAAGGGTTTTCTGTCGTAGCACCAATAAATGTCACGGTGCCATCTTCAATATGTGGCAGAAAAGCGTCTTGTTGTGATTTGTTAAAACGGTGCACCTCATCCACAAATAGGATGGTGCGTCTACCTGTCAGTTTGTTTTCACGTGCTTTTTCAATCGCAGAGCGAATCTCTTTCACCCCAGAGGTAACGGCCGAGACTCGCTCCACTTCAGCATTGGCGTAATTCGCCGCCACTTCCGCTAAGGTGGTTTTACCGGTTCCAGGTGGCCCCCATAAAATCATAGAGTGAATGTGACCAGCCTCCAATGCACGGCGCAGCGGTTTACCCTCAGCGAGAATATGTTGCTGGCCGATGTATTGCTCCACCGTTTGCGGGCGCATTCGAGCGGCAAGAGGACGAAAATCTTCGTCCCCTGAGAAGTCTAACGAGTAATTACTCACCATTAGTTCCTTTGATCGTCCACTTCCACACCCTCTGGGATTTGGAACGTGAACTTATCGGCCGACGGCTTGCCAAGGCGAATATCATCAAAGACAAAGTTGCTGGTTTGCCCATCTTGCTCCACCACGCTAAACCCTTTGACTGCACCTTTCGAGTTAATTTCTAAGCGAAACTGACCTTGGTTTGAATCGACAGCAGTTGGAATAAGGGTAAACTGGTCGCCCTCTTGACTGACACGATAGTTATCCCAATCACTGGCTCGATTGCGGGTAAGCAACACGAAAGGTGTCTGCTCCGTCGCCTGCTCTTGCGAATAAATGCTCACCTGCTCGATAAACGGGCTGTAGTACCACAAGCTCTCGCCGTCAGAGATCAATAAGTTCTCATCGGGTAGCGTCGTTTCCCAACGAAAGAGGCTGGGTCGCGAAATATCGACTGTCCCCTCACCTTGCATAACGACGTCGCCCTCTGGGCTGACCACTTTTTGACTGAAATTGGCACTGAAGCCTTCGGTTTTTTGTAGGCGCGCGTTGAGCTCATCTTTCGGCGCAGCAAGGACAGAACAACTCATCAAAAATAGAGCGGCTAATTTTTTCATTTAGGTTCCTTTTTTACACGTAGACCCAGTCTTTCGACCTACATCTCGGTATTTTGTTCTATTGACCACAGCACTGTTTGAATTTTCGGCCGCTTTCACACGGACAAGGATCGTTTCTACCGATCGATTTGTAAGGATTGACGCTTTGCGCTTTCGCTCCGACTAATTGCTCGTCGGCCGCTTGTGCCACTTCGATCAGCATCAGATCTAATTGGTCAACCAAATCCTCTAACGCTGGCGGCGTATCGATGCCCGCTTCACGCATTTGCTGTTGGGTTTGTTCTTGATCAATGGCCAGCATCATGGTGGTCAATAGTGCCTGTAACATGCGCTCCGTGCCATCGCTCAAGGTCAGGCCTTGCCACTGGGTTTCAATCGTCGGCCACAAGGTCATGAAGCCTTCTGCCACATCGGCCAGCTGCTCATCTCGCGGCTCAGCCAGTAACGCAAGCAGTGAGTAATCATTACGTTTGATCGCACTGTACTGCGCGGTGATATGTGACTCGATAAGATTCGCATCAACCTGATCAGACAAGATCTCACCCACCCACTGCAGCGGGGCAAGTGGCTTGGTCGCTAGGTTAGCGGCCAAGGTAAGTCCTTCAATAAACAAAGGCGATTCTTCACAGGTGGCGGGGTCAAGGATTAACAATTGATAGGTCATCTAGCTTCTTTTGGATTGGGAGAAACCGTCGCATTATACCCCTAGCTAGTGACAATCGAAAGCGAACCCACTAGAATCACGCCTCCCGCAAAGAGGTGAGTGTTATGCGCGTTGTTCTTGGCCCGATGGAGGGCGTCCTTGACCATTTAATGAGAGAAATTCTCACAGATATTAATGATTACGATCTGTGCGTCACCGAGTTTGTCCGTGTCGTGGACCAATTACTGCCAGAGCACGTTTTTCATCGTCTTTGTCCAGAATTACAACAAGGCTCTCAAACCAAATCAGGCGTGCCTGTTCATGTCCAACTGCTTGGTCAAGATCCGCATTGGATGGCGGAAAATGCCCTGCGCGCAGTGGAGTTAGGTGCAAGAGGGATTGACCTTAACTTTGGCTGCCCGGCCAAGCTTGTGAATAAAAGTAAAGGTGGCGCCGCCTTATTGCAGCATCCTGAATTGATTCACAATGTCGTCAAAGCATGCCGCGACGCAGTGGATCCGCGCGTTCCTGTCAGCGCCAAAATCCGTTTAGGTTGGGAGAACCCGGAAGATTGCTTCGAGATTGTTGACGCCATTCAATCGGCCAACGCCGATGAGCTCACTGTGCATGCGCGCACCAAAACGGGCGGCTACAAAGCGAGTGAAATTAAGTGGGAGTACATTGACCAGATTAGACAACGTTTTTCTATCCCACTGATCGCCAACGGCGAGATCTGGAACTATCAAGATGGCCAAGCGTGTATCGAGACGACTGGAGTCGACTCACTCATGGTTTGCCGAGGCGCCTTCAACGTGCCCAATCTTTGCAACGTGGTCAAACACAATCACGCCCCCATGCCGTGGGAAGACGTCGTCAAGCTGCTACTGGTCTATTCTCAGTATGAGATGAAAGGCGATAAAGGGCTCTACTACCCGAACCGCGTGAAGCAGTGGTTCTCCTATTTGCGTCAGCAATACCCACAAGCTGATGCGCTGTTTCGCGAAATTCGCACCTTCAACAAAGCTCAGCCTATCGTTGATCATATTGAGCGTTATCAAGCAACGCTGTTAGAAAATGCATCCTAGAGAAACACACTCTCTAGGATGCATGCCGTTAATTGAGCAGTAGACTGTCGTCGGCCAGTTCTTCGCCCCGTACTTTGGTGAACATCTCGAGCAAATCAGGCACTGTCATGCCCGCTCGTTGCTGACCTTGAACATCGAGTACAATTTCACCTTGGTGGAGCATCACGGTGCGATCTCCACACGCAAGTGCATCTTTCATCGAATGCGTTACCATCATGACGGTCAAGTTGAACTCGCTCACAATGGTTTTGGTCAAATCAATAATGAACGCGGCCATACGTGGGTCCAGCGCGGCGGTGTGCTCATCAAGCAAGAGTAACTTGCTGTCCGATAAAGTGGCCATCACCAAGCTGACTGCTTGCCGCTGCCCGCCAGACAAAAGACCAATGTTATCACCCAAACGGTCTTCCAACCCTAAGCCCAAAATGCTGATGCGCTCTTGAAACAGACGACGCCGTTTGCTCGACAAGGAGAGACTCCAACCGCGCTTTTTGCCTCGCATATAGGCCAGCGCCATGTTCTCTTCAATGGTGAGCTCACCACAAGTGCCTGCCAACGGATCTTGGAACACGCGCGCACATTGACTGGCGCGCTGGGAAACCGTTTGTCTTGTCACATCCAGTTCATCAATCACTACTTGTCCACCCACCATAGGTGTTTCACCGGTGACGGCACCAAGCAGCGTCGATTTACCCGCACCGTTTGAGCCGATCACGGTTAAAAACTGATGCTGAGGTACCTCAAGATCGACACCTCTTAGCGCGCGATTTTCCAAAATGGTCCCTGGGTTAAAGGTGACTTGAATATCTTTTAGCCGAATCATGCGACGCCTCCATTGCTATCGTTTTGCTTTGACGCCCGTGGTGCCTCGGCAGGACTAGGCTTTTTTGCCTTTATGTTGCCTTTCAACTTCGGTGCAATCAGTGCTAGCGCAACCAATACTGCTGTCACTAAGTTAAGATCAGAAGCTTGTAAACCGAACATGCCAGAGCTGAGCGCAAAGGCGACAGCCAAACGGTAGAGCACAGAGCCGACGATCACCGCGACCACCGCGACCCAAATTCGTCGACCCGGGATCAAAGTTTGACCAAGAATCACCGCCGCGAGACCGACAACGATCGTTCCGACCCCGGAGGTCACGTCGGCAAAGCTATTGGTCTGCGCAAACAAGGCCCCCGCGAAACCCACGAATCCATTGGATAGAGCAAGGCCAAAATAGGTGTAAAAGGAGGTGCTTGCACCTTGTGCTGAGACCATGCGCGCATTGACACCCGTCGCTCTCAGCCCTAAACCGAAATCACTGTTGAGCAGTCGAATGACGAACCATGCAGATAACAGAACCAACACGCCCACTAACAGCGGTCGAACCAACATGGGATCGCCCATCGTTTCGAACGGTGTCAGAATGGTATCTTCACCCAACAACGCCATGTTAGGGCGACCCATGATGCGAATATTGATCGAAAATGCGGCGATCATGGTGAGTATCGACGCCAACAGATGCAAGATGCCACAGCGCACGGCAAGAAAGGCCGTGACCCACCCTGTCATCGCTCCGGCAACAATAGCCATAAAGGTTGCAACCCAAGGGTTAATGCCCGCAACTATCGCAGTCGCCGCCACGGCGGCTCCCATAGGAAAGCTACCATCAACACTTAGGTCAGGAAAATCAAGTACACGAAAGGTAAGGTACACGCCAAGTGCCACAAGGCCGTAGATCAATCCAATCTCAAGTGCACCAAAAAAAGCGAAAGCAGACATAAAAACTCCCTTTTCTGCTAATACTCTCCGTTTTTCAGGTGAGAGGTGAGGGAGAACGCGCCTCCCTCGTCAGTGAATTACTTCACGCTTGTCGCTCGTTCAATCACGGCGCTAGGAATCGTGACGCCGAGTTTATCAGCCGCCGTTTTGTTAACCACGAGATCAGAGCCTTTCGCCACTTTGACATCCAATGTCCCTGGCTCAGCGCCTTCTAGAATCGCGGCGACATAATCGGCAGTTTGCACGCCGACTTGGTAGTAATCAAAGCCCAAGCTTGCAATCGCACCTTTTTCTACATAGGAAGTTGCTCCGCCTAACACGGGTGTTTTCGCTTGGTTTGCCGCCACGATCATACCTTCGATCGCGCTGGCAACGGTGTTATCGGTCGGTGCGTAAATTACGTCAGATTTGGCCGCAATGGCTTGTGTCGCTGACTGAACGTCCGCACTTTTCAGCGCCGTCGCTTCGACCACCGTTAGGCCTTTTTCCGCAGCGGCCTCTTTTAACAGCTCGACTAACGTCACCGCATTGGCTTCACCTGGGTTAAACACCACACCAATAGACTTGGCTTCAGGTAAGATCTCTTGGATAAGCTCAACATGCTGCTTGACAGGCGAGAGGTCGGAAAGACCGGTGACATTCTTGCCCGGTTGTTCCAGTTGCTTAACCAGTTTCGCGCCCACTGGATCCGTGACCGCCGTAAATACCACTGGAATGTTACGCGTTGCCGACACCAAGGCTTGCGCCGTCGGCGTTGCAATGCCTACCAATACATCTGGGTTTTCACCAACAAACTGACGAGCGATCTGAACGGCAATCGCTGGGTTACCTTGTGCGGTTTTATAATCGAATTCTAGGTTTTCGCCCTGTTTGTACCCTTTCGCTGCCAAACCATCTAATAGACCTTGACGAGTCGCATCAAGCGCTGGGTGTTCAACGATCTGTGAAACGGCAACCGTAGCAGTTTTCGCTGCAATAGAGGTTGCATTAAGAAGCGCCGCACTGGCCAGTACTGCGGTGGCAAAGATTTTACCTGCTTTCATCTTAACTCCTTGATATAAGCAATAACGATGTTGTGTTTGTAATTAATGAGGGTGTGCTTGTAATAGTTATACCCATGCTTCATGTATGAGCATGGTATTCATTATTACCAACAAGGTGATGAAAAAGGAAGCAACTTTTAACAGTGCAGTAACAAAAAAGAGAGGCGGGTAGACTTCAGTCACGACTGACGTTCAGCATGGATTAAAATGTTGCGCGGCGTGGTTTCTCTCGAACAAAATTCGCCTACGTAGACACGGTATCCGTTCTGCTCTAGGTAGAGCGCTTTGTCCATCACTAGCCACAGTTCAAGCACACGGCGAAAAACTTGCTGACAAAGACTCAATCGCTCCATCTGCCAATAACGCCTCATCCCCTGCTGTTCATAGTCAGCAAAGTCAACGCTCGGTAATTCTATCCCCTTTTGTTGACATGCCCAGTGACAAAACGACTCAAAGCCTTCGGATAACTGTGATTTTTTTACACTGGGGATCGGCTCATAGTGACGATAATCCAACGCTTGACGAAACAGACAATCGAGACCTAATCGATACCTCATTTCCAGTTGGCGATGGCGTTTGACTCGCTCGCCGCCAGTCACGGTTTCTTGTAGCGGGATCCGCAGTTCTTGCTGGGTTAATCCAAGGCTTGATGCCTTTCCTTGAGCCGAGAGAGCTTGATAGGTCTCACCTTCGATTAAATGATAACAGCAAGGTGATAAGGTTATAGCGGGCAGCTTTGCGGCAATGGACTTGTGCATGAGTGAAACGTGTAAATCACCACACGCGTGAAGCGCCACCGCGTGTTGATTGGGCTTTAGTACCGATTGGCTTTCGTTGCTCAATGCATCGCCTTGAACAAACGTCATCGTCAAGCCCATCTGATCCGCTTCCGTTTGCCCAGATAGACAGAGAGCCGCTTGGTACTCGAAACTGGTGACGTTTTGCTGAGACTGACTCGCCAATATACGGCCAAGGTAACCCTTGCCCGAACACCACTCCAACCATTCATCACCTTTATGATGCGTTAGCGCTGCAGTGCCCATTAAGGTGATCTGTCGAAGTTTTCTGCCGGGGATCCCTTTCTCTAATCCGCGAGGCAGTGACACGCTCTCAACGTCTGTCGATAGATGGCTCGCGGTAGGTAGTGAATAGAGCGATAAATCGGTAAGCGCTTTGATACTGCCTAGCTCAGGAAAATGTAGCGTCATCGCGGCGAGCAGCGCATCGGTATCCGATTTGTACTGCTCAATTTCTTCTTCCGACAAGGTATCTAACCAATGGCAAAGATCGGGGTTAATCGCTTGCCAAGGTAGAGAAGAGGCGCTGCTCGCGAGAAAAGGCTCAAAACGCCAATAGACTTGATGTTGGCGTAAATAGTCATCCAGCGCTTGGAAGTGCCTCTCGATCATCGCACTGGCAGTTCGATGTCTTTAAACATCTCTTCAATTTCGGCGTTGGATTTTAACGTCAGAGCTTGCTCAACCACAGGGCGAGTCAAGTGCGGCGCAAAGCGCTCCATAAAATCAAACATGTAAGAGCGCAAGAAGGTACCACGACGGAACCCGATACTGGTGGTGCTGGCGCCAAAGATGTGGCTTGCATCGATGGAAACCAAATCGGTATCCTGAGTTTTGTCAATCGCCATGCTGGCAATCACGCCGACTCCCATGCCCATTTTTACATAGGTTTTAATCACATCTGCATCGGTCGCAGTGAACACGACTCTTGGCGTTAAACCAACCTTATTAAAGGCCGTGTCGAGCTCAGAGCGGCCTGTGAAGCCGAAGACGTAAGTCACCAGAGGGTATGAGGCAAGATCTTGAATGGTCACCTGAGCTTTCTGCGCCAATGGGTGATTTTTAGGTACCACAATAGAGCGATTCCAGTGGTAACACGGCAACATGATAGCATCTTGGTAAAGGTGCAGTGCTTCCGTCGCAATGGCAAAGTTGGCAGTGCCTTTCGCAATCGCTTCTGACATTTGCGAAGGGGTGCCTTGGTGCATGTGAAGGGAGACTTTAGGGTATCGCGCCGTAAACCCTTTGATCACATCCGGCAAGGCATAACGCGCTTGGGTATGGGTCGTTGAGATATTGAGCGTGCCCATCTCCGGGTGAGTGTGCTCACCGGCGACCGCTTTGATGCTTTCAACGCGCGCGAGGATCTCTTGAGAAATACGAATAATGTCTTGGCCCGCGCCCGTTACCTGGGTAAGGTGTTTGCCGCTGCGCTCAAATATTTGAATGCCGAGTTCATCTTCAAGTAATCGTACTTGTTTACTGATGCCAGGCTGCGATGTATAAAGACTTTCCGCCGTCGCGGAGACATTCAAATTGTGATTGACCACCTCAACAATGTACTTCAATTGTTGTAATTTCATTCTCGACCTCGTATTCCCTTACCTACGCACGGCAAGTGCCAACATATTTTATAATATTTAGTTATAACGCCTCTAGGCTTAAAATAATAGTCCTATGCTTTAAATGCGACGCAAAAGCATAACCAAATTGGATTCAAGCGGATGTTTTGCAAGCAGAGGCACAGATTTGCTCAGCAGTTGATGTTTTTCATTACTTTAAATAATCTGTTGAGTAATAATATAAAAAAGTGTCTAGCGGCGATGGATCATGTATCCTTAACTGCTAACCATGACGGAACATAAGATACGGAATTTATGAATATTGGTTTAATCATAGCGCTCGTTGCCATCTTGTTGGTTCTCGTTCTTGGCTACAACATTATGCTTCAGTATAAAGTGAAAGTTGAAACGGCCAAGAAACAAGAAAGCTCACGTTACCTGCAAATCATTGATGCAACAGAAGAACTTATCGGTCACGCGCACCACCTTCCTTATAGTAAAGAGCTACTCGTTTGCTTAAACAATCGTATCTTAGATTCATTGCAAAGCATGTATGAACTGGATCCGAAGAACAAACAATTGGAACAGCGTGTTGAATCCGTCAAACAACAAATTGCTCAATTGAAAAATAGTGAGTCAGGTGAGAGTACCGCTTTCAAGGTGCCAACCAGTGACAAACAAGCCATTGTGATGCTTAAGCTAGTGAAACGTCTTCGTGATACCGTTCGCAGCGAACATAACAAAGGACGCCTAGACACTCAGACTTTCGTCACTGAGAACGCGCGTCTGGAAACCATTCAGATTCGCATCAATATCGAAAATGTTATCAAACGTTCCAACGATGCCATCGTACGTGGCCAACCGGGTACCGCGATTCAACTGCTGCGCAAAGGCTTGGATGCATTAAGCACCAAAAATGACGCTTACTCCAACCAAGCGAGAGAAAAGCTGCAGGAGATGTATGATCAGCTTGAGCAGAAACGTCAATCACGCAACGCGGAAGAGTTACACCAAATCGAAGAGAAAGAACGTCAAGACGATATGGACGTGCTCTTTGGTGCCAAGAAAAAATGGTAATATAATCAGTTATCACCCTTTTCAAAGGTCGCGGTTGCGACCTTTTCTATTTAAACAGATACCCCATGTCAGATTTAGCTCAATACCAGGATTTACTCTCTCCCATCCATCAATTTCTTCATTGTCACACCCCGGACGAGTGGGTCAACGAAGCAAGTAAACCAGAGAACCTAAAAACCGTGTTGATCGACCACTTGCTTTGCGAGCTAAAGGCAGGTCAGTCGGCGATGTACTTGATTCGAAAGTATGCGGTCGACCCATCGAGTGCGACTGCGTTACTTGAATGGTTCAAGCCCTATGAAGATTTCGCCTATCGTCAAACGGGTAACCTAGAGACACTGAAAGGCAAAAGCAACATTACCAAGTCAATCATGGCGAAATCGGATTCAGCCTACAGCCAAGCGCTGATCGATAAGATGGTGTTACTGATCAAAGAAGAGTTGCACCACTTCTATCAGGTGCTGGAAATCATGGAACAACGAGGAATCACGTACGAGCCGATTCCTGCCAGCCGATACGCAAAAGGCCTTATATCAGAGATGGCAACGCATGAGCCGCAAACACTGATCGATAAATTGATCATTGGCGCATATATCGAGGCGAGATCGTGCGAACGTTTTGCCAAACTGGCGCCATTAATGGATGAAGATATTGGTAAGTTTTATATTTCCCTGCTCCGCTCAGAAGCGCGTCATTATCAAGACTATCTCGTGCTCGCTGAGGAGATCGCAGGCAAAGACATCTCAGATCGCATTCACTATTTTGGTCAGAAAGAAGCCGCGCTTATTTCATCACCCGATGCTGATTTTAAGTTCCACAGTGGCGTACCACTTTGCGCCGAATAACCCCAAGAACGCACAAGGCCAGCAATTTGCTGGCCTTGTTAGTCATACACTATGATTTAAGCCAATGTGGCGTTGATCTCTGCCAACACCGCCGCAGGGTCGCTCGCCTGCGTGATAGGGCGACCAATCACCAGATAATCTGACCCTGCTTGAATGGCATCAACAGGCGTCATAATACGCTTCTGATCCCCCACTGCTGCGCCCGCTGGTCTAATGCCTGGTGTGACCAATTTAAAGTCACGACCCAACTCACTCTTAAGCATGCTCGCTTCTTGCGCCGAACAAACAACACCGTCCAGCCCAGAATTTTTAGTGAGCGTTGCAAGGCGTACCACTTGCTCTTTAGGCGCGACATCCAATCCAATGCCCGCGAGATCTTGCTGCTCCATACTCGTTAGTACAGTAACTCCGATGAGCAGCGGGCGATCTTTGTCATAAGGCTCCAGTATCTCGCGTGATGCCGTCATCATGCGTTCACCGCCACTGGCGTGAACATTGACCATCCATACCCCCATCTCAGCAGCAGCGCGAACGGCCTTGGAGCAGGTGTTCGGAATGTCGTGAAACTTGAGGTCGAGAAAAACAGAAAAGCCGCGCTTGTGCAGCTCATTGACGAAATTGGGACCAAAGAGAGTAAACATCTCTTTACCAACTTTGAGTCGGCAAGACGCTGGGTCGATTTTATCAACAAAAGCCAGTGCGTCAGCTTGGTTGTCATAATCCAGCGCAACTATCACTTTTTGGTCGATCATTTCATCTCCTAATGTATCTATAAGTCGAAAAAAAGCAGCGGGATCGCCGCTGCATTTAAAAATTTATGGCTATTCGCCATCCAATCCTCGAATGGGCTTAATCGTGCCCCACCCTTTACATGATGGACAATGCCAATAGAGGGAGTGGGTTGAAAATCCGCATTTACGGCAACGATAGTGAGGCTTCACTTTTAACTGTTCACCCACCAACTTTTGCAGGGTTGCCAAGCTCGCTTTCGCGCGGCCCTCTTCTGCCTCCGCTAGATGATAATCCATCAAGCGATAAAAACCTTTCATTGTTGGGTTTTTAACCAGCTGCCTTGTGAGCAATTCTTGCGCAGCTCCTGCGCCTTCATGCTTGGCCACCAACTGAGCCAGCATCAGTTCCGCTGACACACCCGCTTTGTTGGTAATACAACGGCGCAAAAAATCCAATAGCGCTTCTTGATCACCAATATGGTGATAGCACTCCGCCAACGTCGGCAACACTTCACTGACAAAGTCGCTGTCTTGTTCAAGCACTTGTTCAAGGTAGTGAATGGTTTCAGCGTAATTTTCAGCATCAAGAAATAGACGCCCGAGCGCCAAAGAGGCTCGTACGCATTTGGGGTCTTCAGATAAAGCGCGCTTATAATGTTGCGTGGCTTTGTCGATGTTCCCCTCGAGCTTTTCTTGCGCTGCAAGCTCACACCAAAAATGCGCGATGCTACTGCGCATACGCTTACGCCCCATCTTAACGAGAAGCGTGGCGTATTCTATTGCTTTGCCCCACTCTCGTGTCTGCTGATAAATCGCGACCAGTTGGCCTAATGCCGCTTCTCTATGATCGGGCTCGTCCACGAGTTGTTCAAAAATCTTTTCCGCTCTATCGAGAAAACCCGACGCCATGTAATCTTTGGCTAACTGCTGCAACGCGATATTTTTCTGGTCGATGGTCAGCCCTGAACGTGAGATAAGATTTTGGTGAATACGAATCGCTCTATCCACTTCACCACGAGAGCGAAAGAGATTACCTAATGCTAAATGGGTATCTATGGTTTCATTGTCAACTTGGAGCAGTTCGATAAAGTGGTCGACCGCCTTATCGGACTGATCGGACAGCAACAAGTTTAGACCCGTCACGTACTGACGGGAAATCTGATTGGACTGTTTCTGCTTGTCTTGCTGGGCACTACGGTTACCCATATACCAACCGTAAGCGGCGGCAATTGGCAATAACAAGAAGAGTATTTCTAACATCGAGTGAAGAGCCTACCTAACGACTAAGTGTATTATGCGTTTGACTGCTCTGGTGTCGATTCAGCCGGAGAGAGTTTCTTGACCTGGCGTTTGAGTTTACGAACTTCAAGCTGAGAGCGTAAATGTAAACTGCCAAAGATGATCCAAGCAATCACAAAGCCAACGACAAATACCACGCCAAGTAGGGTTGAAAGATGGAATTCACCTTGAGCTAATAAGTAATTGAAGTTCACAACCTCTTGGTTTTGCGAACCTAATGCCAGCGCGACAAGAAACAGAGCCAGTACGATAACAATTTTTATAATTTTCATCTTCTATCACCTGAATGGACAAACGCTGCTACGATTATGCAGTAAAACCACTGAACAAACCATGGTTATCTCGGGTTTTCATTTTATAAAAAAACGGCATACCTAATGTATGCCGTTTTTTTATACTGCCTTCATCCGCTATGAATAAGGCAGTGAAAATCTATCCAATATTTACGCGTTCACGTAATTCTTTGCCCGGTTTAAAGTGGGGAACATACTTACCTTCGAGTTCCACTTTATCGCCTGTCTTTGGATTGCGACCCACACGAGGCTCACGGTAGTGCAAAGAAAAACTGCCAAAACCACGAATTTCAATGCGGTCACCACTTTCCAGTGTTGACGCCATGTGCTCGAGAATATCTTTTACCGCATCTTCAATTTCTTTTGCTGAAAGATGGGTCTGCTCAGCACAGAGTCTTTCTATCAATTCAGACTTAGTCATAGTATCCCTCGTAGAGTAATTTATCATTTATTATAGTTACTAATAGTAGTTCCAACAAACACTTGCTATCAATTTTAGACAAGATTTCGTCAGTTTGTGTAGTCTTCGCGACAATTTCGTACGATTTCTACAAATTGGACACTAGGTCACTGATAGGCAATAAAAAAGGAGCCTTTCGGCTCCTTTTTCTAACTATCGACGAGATTACTCGCCTTTAGCTGCTTTGAAAGCGTCAGCCATAGCATTACCGAATGAAGCATCGTCTGCTTTGTTCAGTGTAGCCATTGCTTCTTGCTCTTCAGCTTCGTCTTTCGCTTTGATAGACAAGTTGATTACGCGGTTCTTACGGTCAACGCCAGTAAATTTCGCTTCAACAGTGTCACCAGCGCTTAGGATTAGAGAAGCGTCTTCTACGCGGTCACGTGAAACTTCAGATGCGCGGATGTAACCTTCTACGCCTTCTTCAAGCTCGATAGTTGCACCTTTAGCGTCTACTGCAGTTACAGTACCGTTAACTAGAACGCCTTTCTTCTTCTCTGCAACGTAAGCATTGAATGGGTCATTTTCCATTTGCTTAACGCCTAGAGAGATACGCTCACGCTCTGCGTCTACTGCTAGAACAACTGCAGAGATCTCGTCGCCTTTCTTGTACTCACGAACCGCTTCTTCACCAGCAACGTTCCAAGAGATATCAGATAGGTGAACTAGACCGTCGATGCCGCCTTCTAGACCGATGAAGATACCGAAGTCAGTGATAGACTTGATCTTACCAGTTACTTTGTCGCCTTTAGCTTGCGCTTCAGCGAAAGACTGCCAAGGGTTAGCTTTACACTGTTTCAGACCTAGAGAGATACGACGACGCTCTTCGTCGATTTCAAGAACCATAACCTCAACTTCGTCGCCAACATTAACAACTTTAGATGGGTGGATGTTCTTGTTAGTCCAATCCATTTCAGAAACGTGTACTAGACCTTCAACGCCTTCTTCGATTTCAACGAAACAGCCGTAGTCAGTTAGGTTAGTTACGCGACCAGATAGTTTGTGACCTTCTGGGTAACGCTTAGCGATTGCTACCCATGGATCTTCGCCTAGCTGCTTAAGACCTAGTGATACGCGAGTACGCTCACGATCGAACTTAAGAACTTTAACTTGGATCTCGTCACCAACGTTTACGATCTCAGAAGGGTGCTTAACGCGCTTCCAAGCCATGTCAGTGATGTGTAGTAGGCCGTCAACGCCGCCTAGGTCTACGAATGCACCGTAGTCAGTAAGGTTCTTAACGATACCTTTAACTTCTGCGCCTTCTTGTAGAGTTTCTAGAAGCTCATCACGCTCAACGCTGTTCTCAGACTCGATTACCGCACGGCGAGAAACAACAACGTTGTTACGCTTCTGGTCAAGCTTGATAACTTTGAACTCTAGCTCTTTGTTTTCTAGGTGAGCAGTGTCACGGATAGGACGTACGTCTACTAGAGAACCTGGAAGGAAAGCACGGATACCGTTTAGTTCAACAGTGAAACCGCCTTTAACTTTACCGTTGATGATACCAACAACAGTTTCAGCTTCTTCGTAAGCTTTCTCAAGTACGATCCAAGCTTCGTGACGCTTCGCTTTCTCGCGAGAAAGTTGAGTTTCACCGAAACCATCTTCAACAGCGTCTAGCGCTACGTCTACTTCAGCACCCACTTCAACTTCAAGTTCGCCAGCAGCGTTCTTGAACTGTTCTGCAGGGATAGCAGACTCAGACTTAAGACCAGCGTCAACAAGAACGAAACCGTTCTCGATAGCTACTACAGTACCTTTAACGATGCTGCCTTGTTGGAATTCTGTTTCGTTTAGAAACTCTTCAAAGAGTTGAGCAAAAGATTCAGTCATTTAGTTAATCTTCAATAAATTAAACGTCCACGGGTGTCCTACCACATGGGGTTATTAAATTCGCTAGTCATCATCCATGCGACCAACGCTCTTACCTAGCCGCCTAAGCGACTAGCTTCGATTCGATATATTGTAGTGCCTTTTCTACCACTTCGTCGATACTCATCGAGGTAGAATCGAGCAAAAGCGCATCCTCTGCCGGGCGCAATGGCGCCACAGGGCGATTACGATCTCTGTCGTCTCGCTCTTGGATCTCGCTCAAAAGGTCGTCAATTTTAACATCTAAGCCCTTGCCTTGCAACTGTTTGAGGCGACGATTCGCTCGCTCTTCAGCGCTGGCATCGAGAAAAATCTTCACCTCAGCTTGAGGAAAAACGACAGTGCCCATGTCACGGCCATCGGCCACTAAACCCTTGCCCTCAGCAAAGGCGCGTTGGCGTCTCAGTAGCGCTTCTCGTACACGTGGTAAAGCGGCCACTTTTGATGCGGCCATACCTGTCTCTTCTTTGCGAAGTTCGCGAGAAACATCTTCCCCTTCAAGAATAACGCGCACCAAATCGCCTTCTGCAACGAACTGGACATCAAGATGAGTCGCAATCGGCACCAGTGCATCTTCAGATTCTAAATCGACACCATGATGAATAGCAGCCAAGGCTAATACGCGATAGATCGCGCCAGAATCGAGAAGATGAAAGCCTAATTTTTTTGCTAACAGCATGCAAAGCGTGCCTTTACCCGCACCACTTGGTCCATCAACGGTCACGACCGGTGTATGAGACGACATGTTTTACTCCAAGTCTATTGACGGTCACCGCGGTGATCTCCACAAAACACACGTTCAAATGGCAATGGCTCATGATTAAAACGTGACAACGTTGAAGTGAAGAGCAAAGTGCGTTGACCTTGAAATTCGGCGACAAATTATATACTCATACGCGTATTTTCGCTAGGCGGGATCGGGTGATAGTGCATTTAATTGGATATTGTTACAGAATGAAAATCTTTATCAGCTATAAAGAAGTGAATAAAAACCTACTAGAACTGCTGAGAGTGGGCATTCCTCTCTAGTAGGTTATTGATGCTTAAAAGGTCACATCGGTTGAACGATCACGCTCAAAGCTTTATGCGATCCGCATTTTTTGTCACGATCGCCTCACCAATCCCTTTTACCTGGGTGAGATCATTGGCTGCACTAAACTTTCCGTTTGCTTGTCGATACTCTACGATAGCCTGAGCTTTCTTTATCCCAACCCCTGAGAGCAAATCGGCCAATTCTTCTGCACTGGCTTGATTGATGTTAACCGTTATTTCTATTCCCTCATACTTATCTGGTTGCTTTTGCTCATTGGCAAAAGAGAGTGGACTGGTCACAAAACACAGCGTAATCGCTGCGACAGAAAAGACGCTTTTCAAGCGTGCTAAAAGTGGGGATGCTTTCCCTCGCATAGGATCTCCTTAGTTCACTGAATTACCGCTACTAGAGTAACGTGCGTATCCTCAGGAGAAAGTGCGAAAAGTAGAAAACATAACGGGCTGCAGATGCAGCCCGTTATGATGAGATTATCAATTACACGGTTAGCGTGCGATGCCTCGCACGCCAGCGGGATTATTGAGCCACCGCGTAATACTCGATATCGTAGGTTTTACGAAGAATACTCACCAGTCCACTGAGTTCTTGTTGTGAACTCGTCTGAAGCAGTTGATTACCAATTTGAGTATTAAATTGAGCGTCGTACTCACTCGAGACTTGGCTTAATTCAACGATCACAATGTCGCCATTAAGGTCTTTGGTCTGAGCGTAATGAACTTCACCCGCTGCAGGTTTTGGCAACGCAAATACCGTCTGAGCATAAGGAGAACTGCGATCGATGGTTTCTACGTCTGAGAACGCCAGGCCATTCTCTTCCAATAGTGATGCGTCGCCTTGCTCTAACTGTTCGGTCATTGCTTTAGCAAGTTCAATGGCATTTTGTTCACCTTTGACTTTAGCTAGCGACACCATCAACTGTTCGCGGACTTCACTAAGCGGCAGCAGTGTTTCATCACGACTCTCTTCAACACGCACCACGATAATGTGCTCTGGAGCAATCTCAATCGCTTCTGAGTTGAGGCCGTCTTCTTTCACTTCAGGGCTCATGATGGCTTGCATGACGGCTGCCGATCTTAGCACCTCAGGCGCGTCCACTTGCGAGATGAAATCCGTCGTTGTGATTGTGGCGCCAATCGCTTTTGCTGCATCATCCAGTGAATCTGGGTACTCAAAGGCGACTTTTTCTAACTCACTTTGCAGTTCGTAGAATTGATCGATGGCCTGCTGATCGGTGAGCTCTTGCTTAATAGACGCACTAACCTCTTCGAATGGCTTAGCGACCGCGTCTTTTCGCTCATCAAGCTTAATGACGTGGTAACCAAAATCTGACTTCACTAAACCTGAAATTTCACCTTCATTTTCCAAAGCAAAGGCCGCTTCTTCAAAGGCGGGATCCATCACATCACGCTCGATGAAACCCAGTGAACCGCCCTCTTCTGCACTGCCAAAGTCGTCTGACTTTTCTTGTGCCAAAGTAGCAAAATCTGCACCCGCTTGTAGCTCGTCTAAAATTGCCTGCGCTTTGACTTCATCATCACCTTGGATAAGGATATGACTCACTTTACGCTGCTCATCAGAAGAGTATTTATCGAGATGCTCTTCATAGTACTGCTTCGCTTGCTCATCGCTGATCTCAATCGATTCCTTAAGCGCCTGAGCAGACAGTTCGATGTACGCAACTTTTACTTGCTCTGGGCGAGTGTAACGCTCAGGGTTTTGTTCGTAATAGGCCTGAATCTCTTCTTCAGACAGATTCGCTTTGTTGGCAAACTCTTCTAGAGAGAGTGTGACCTTTTTAATATCACGAGTTTGAGTCAACAGTTGGCCCTGTGCTTCCATTTCATTATCAAGCACAAAGTCACTGCTCTGGATGGCAGTCAGTAACTGATTACGCACTAAGTCACGACGCAAGTACTCAGCAAAACTTTCAGCACTGAAGCCCGCACGACGCAACGCAGATTGGTAGATGTCCTGATCGAACTTGCCATCAATTTGGAACTGAGGCATGTCCAAAATGAGCGTACGAACCTGAGCATCGCTCACGCGTAGCCCCAATGACTCAGCATGCTGCTCTAGCAACGCATCGTTGACCATTCGATCCAACACAGATTTGCGGAAAGATTGCACATAACTTGGGTCAGCCAACAGGTTTGAGAAGTAATCGCCAAGCTGAGCTTGCATTCGGTTACGTTCGTTTTGGTAAGCCTGTTCAAACTCACCACGACCAATCTCAACATTCCCTACTTTTGCTGCTGAATTGTTTGAGCCACCGACAATGTAGCTACCCACACCTGCAAAAACGAAAGATAGGATGATAAGCCCTAGGATAATTTTAACCGCGATGCTGTTCACGCCCTCGCGTAATCGGTCCATCATACTGAAACTACTCTCCGCTTGTACTCTGCCCAAGATGCTTATATTTTGAGCAGCAAGTACTTAATTGAACTAAAAAAACTATTAGCGCGATAATACCAGAAAAAGAAATGCGCATCAGTAGGATGCGCATAATTTAAAAAGGTTCGAAAAAACTGCAAATGCAGTCAAATTTCTGAATTAGTTACAAGCGTCTTTTAGAGCTTTACCGGCTTTGAATGCGGGTACTTTCGCTTCTGCGATTTGGATTTCTTCACCCGTCTTAGGGTTACGACCTGTGCGAGCTGCACGAGTACGTACGCTGAATGTGCCAAAGCCAACTAATGCGACTTGATCACCAGACTGTAGAGTGTCACCTACAGCTTCGATGAAAGCGTCTAGTGCGCGACCTGCTGAAGCTTTAGATAGGTCTGCGTTTTCTGCGATTTTTTCTACTAATTGTGTTTTATTCACTGTGATTCCCCTTTGTGCCGCCTGTTTTATTTTTAATGAGACAGCTGTGTTCCATTTTCATTTCCAAATATAAGCGCAAGCCTTATCAGACAAGGGCTGGCGCTTTAAGAGCTAACGTTAGCGCCCAAAAAAAACGCTGACAAGCCTTTTTCGGCTAATCAGCGTAATCTTTTACTTATTTTTGCTGCACATCACTCTTTTTAGTGAGCAAATTCAACACCTGACGGGTCTTTTTCGAGTGCGACTTTCAGGACTTCATCAATCCATTGAACCGGAATCACTTTCAGATCCGCGATGACGTTACTTGGAATCTCTTCCAAATCGCGTTCATTGTCTTTTGGAATAAGAACCGTTGTAATACCACCACGGTGCGCCGCCAGCAGTTTTTCTTTCAAACCACCAATCGGCAAAACTTCACCACGCAGCGTGATCTCACCTGTCATGGCCACCTCAGCTTTGACTGGGTTGCCCGTCAAGCTAGACACCAAAGCGGTACACATCGCGATACCGGCGCTCGGACCATCTTTAGGCGTGGCACCTTCAGGTACGTGGACGTGAATATCACGCTTTTCGTAAAAGTCAGAGTTGATACCCAAGCTTTCAGCGCGCGAACGTACCACGGTCATCGCAGCTTGAATCGATTCCTGCATGACATCACCCAATGAACCGGTTTGAGTCAACTTACCTTTACCTGGCATCGATTGGGTTTCGATGGTTAACAGGTCACCGCCGACTTCCGTCCACGCTAATCCTGTTACCTGTCCAATACGATTACTGTCTTCCGCTTTACCGTAATCATGGCGCTGAACACCTAGATACTCTTTGAGGTTATCCATGCTCACCGTCACTTTCTTCAAATCCGGTTTGAGCAGAATGTTCTTCACCGCTTTACGACAGATCTTCGAAATTTCACGCTCTAAGCTACGCACACCCGCTTCACGCGTGTAGTAGCGAATAATGCCGATGATCGCTGAGTCTTCAATGTCAATCTCACCCGCTTTCAAACCGTTTCGCTTGATCTGCTTGTCGACCAAGTGACGTTTCGCAATGTTAAGCTTTTCATCTTCGGTGTAACCCGACAAACGAATCACTTCCATACGGTCAAGCAGTGGCCCCGGAATGTTCATTGAGTTCGAGGTGGCAACAAACATCACATCGGACAGATCGTAATCCACTTCTAAGTAGTGGTCATTGAATGCGTTGTTTTGTTCAGGGTCGAGAACCTCAAGGAGCGCCGATGACGGATCACCACGCATATCCGATGACATTTTGTCGATTTCATCCAGCAAGAACAGCGGGTTTTTCACCCCCACTTTGGACATTTTCTGAATCAACTTGCCTGGCATGGAACCAATGTAGGTTCTGCGGTGACCACGGATTTCCGCTTCATCACGTACCCCACCTAACGCCATACGCGTGTATTTACGCCCGGTAGCCGCTGCGATAGAGCGACCTAGCGACGTCTTACCCACACCTGGAGGACCAACGAGACACAGGATAGGTCCTTTCAATTTATTGATGCGATTTTGCACCGCCAAATATTCAAGAATGCGCTCTTTCACTCGCTCTAAGCCGTAGTGATCTTCGTTGAGCACTTCTTCTGCTTTGGCGAGGTTTTTCTTCACTTTCGAGCGCTTGTTCCATGGCACACCAATCATCCAATCGATGTAACCACGAACCACGGTCGCTTCTGCCGACATTGGCGACATCATCTTCAGCTTTTGCAGCTCTTGCTCAGTCTTCTCACGCGCTTCTTGCGGCATTTTCGCTTCAGCAATTTTTTGCTTGAGCGTCTCAAATTCGTCAACACCGTCTTCAGACTCGCCCAGCTCCTTCTGAATCGCTTTCATTTGCTCGTTCAGATAGTATTCGCGCTGCGACTTTTCCATCTGCTTCTTAACGCGTGTACGAATACGCTTTTCAACTTGAAGCAAATCGATTTCTGATTCCATCTGCCCCATCAAAAACTCTAGACGCTCAGTGACATCAAGAATTTCCAACACACTCTGTTTTTCAGCCAGCTTGAGTGGCATGTGCGCTGCAATCGTATCCGCCAGACGAGCGGCTTCATCGATGCCACTTAACGAGGTTAGAACTTCAGGTGGGATTTTTTTGTTGAGCTTGATAAAACCTTCGAACTGGTTGATCGCGCTGCGAACGATCACTTCTTGCTCTCGCTCGTCCAGTGGCTCAGTCAACAAAAATTCTGCATCTGCAGTGAAGAACTCTTCTTCATAAAACTGATGAATTTTCGCGCGCTGCTGACCTTCGACCAGTACTTTCACCGTACCGTCAGGGAGTTTAAGCAACTGCAAAATGGTGGCGACCGTTCCTACCTCAAACAGATCGTCTTTCGTGGGTTCGTCGGTGTCAGCTTCTTTTTGTGCCACCAACAAGACTTGCTTGTCGTTGTCCATTGCAGCTTCTAGGCACGCAATCGACTTTTCACGACCAACAAACAAAGGAATTACCATATGCGGGTAAACCACTACATCTCTTAGAGGTAGTACGGGGATCTCGATACGTTCGGAACGTTCCAAGTTCATATTCTTCTCTCTTCCGCTTAGTCTTATGAGCAGTATATGGGGGCTAATTGGTTGGATTCAATGGAAGAATAAAAAAAAGGGAGTAATTGATTACTCCCTTTCTTACACCATCTTAGTTTGTGAATCCGATTAAGATTCAGCGCCAGCGGCTTGGTTATCGGCGTTGCTATAAATCAGCAACGGATCCGATTCGCCTTTAATCACTGACTCATCAATCACGACTTTGCTGACGTCGTTCATTGATGGCAATTCGTACATGGTCTCAAGCAGAACACTCTCGAGGATAGAACGAAGACCACGAGCACCTGTTTTACGCTCCATGGCTTTCTTCGCAATCGAACGCAATGCATCTTCACGGAATTCAAGCTCAGCATCTTCTAGCTCGAACAGTGCCGCGTACTGCTTAGTTAATGCGTTCTTAGGCTCGCACAAGATCTGAATCAAGGCTTCTTCGTCAAGCTCAGTCAACGTCGTCGTTACAGGAAGACGACCAATGAACTCAGGAATTAAGCCGTATTTAACCAAATCTTCAGGCTCCACTTGAGTGAACAGCTCACCCACAGTTTTGGTTTCATCTTTTGAACGCACTTCTGCGCCAAAACCGATACCTGTACCTGTTGCGACGCGCTGCTCAATCACTTTATCCAAGCCGGCAAATGCGCCGCCACAAATAAAGAGGATTTTGGAGGTATCCACTTGCAAGAACTCTTGTTGTGGATGCTTACGGCCCCCTTGAGGAGGAACGGATGCGACCGTGCCTTCAATCAATTTAAGCAACGCTTGCTGCACACCTTCACCCGACACGTCGCGGGTAATTGAAGGGTTTTCCGCTTTACGCGAAATTTTATCGATCTCATCGATATAAACGATACCACGTTCTGCTTTCGCCACGTCGTAATCGCATTTTTGCAGCAGTTTTTGGATGATGTTTTCTACGTCTTCGCCCACGTAACCCGCTTCTGTCAGCGTAGTCGCGTCAGCCATAGTAAATGGTACATCAAGGAAACGCGCTAACGTTTCTGCAAGCAATGTTTTACCACTACCCGTTGGACCAATCAGAAGGATGTTACTCTTACCTAGCTCAACACCTTCACTGGTCGTGTCCCCATTACGTAAACGCTTATAGTGGTTATAAACGGCTACTGCTAACACTTTTTTAGCGTAATCTTGGCCAATCACATAATCATCAAGGTGGGCACGGATCTCGCGCGGCACCGGCAGTGCTTCTGACTGTTTTTTCGGAAGCACGTCTTTGATTTCTTCACGGATGATGTCATTACATAAGTCGACACATTCATCACAGATGTAAACTGACGGACCAGCGATCAGCTTGCGAACTTCGTGCTGGCTTTTGCCGCAGAAAGAGCAGTAAAGAAGCTTACTACTACCGCTCTCTTTGCTTTTATCTGTCATTCGCTAACCTCTTAGCCTTTACTCTTTATGATTTGAGTGTACATCAAATCATTCATAATTGCGCAGAACAATTTGCTCTGGCTTATTCACCGCGATGCGTCAATACCGCATCCACCAAACCATATTCAACGGCTTGTTCGGCTGCCATAAAGTTGTCACGGTCGGTATCACGTTCAATCACTTCAAGCGGTTGACCCGTGTGCTCTGCTAGCAACTTATTGAGCTTCTGCTTGATGGTCAAAATTTCTTGCGCATGAATTTGGATATCTGACGCTTGTCCTTGGAACCCGCCCAGCGGTTGGTGAATCATCACGCGTGAGTTAGGCAATACATAACGCTTGCCTGGCGCACCACCAGCAAGCAGGAAGGCCCCCATAGAACACGCTTGTCCCATACAAACGGTACTGACGTTAGGCTTGATGAACTGCATGGTGTCATAGATTGACATACCTGCGGTCACACTGCCGCCTGGCGAGTTAATGTAGAGGAAGATGTCTTTATCAGGATTTTCAGATTCTAAGAAAAGCAGCTGTGCCACGACAAGGTTTGCCATATGGTCTTCCACTTGACCAGTCAGGAAAATTACACGCTCTTTAAGTAGACGTGAATAAATGTCGTAGGAACGTTCACCTCGGGAAGTTTGTTCAACCACCATGGGTACTAGCGCGTCTAGAATCGGCGACATTGCATTTTTTTCTTGGTAGCTCATATTCTTATGTCCCTAAAATAAATGGCCCGGATGATAATATCATACGGACCATTGTTAGCAGAATAGTCGACGCTTAGTCAACTACCTACGCAAGATATTGCCTATTAAGCTGGCTGCTGGTTCATAAGCTCGTTGAAGCTTACTGCTTTCTCAGAAACCTGAGCTTTAGCGATGATAGCGTCGATTGCTTGCTCTTCTAGAGCAACGTTGCGCATGTTGTTCATCATTTGCTCGTTTTGCTCGTAGTAAGCAACCACTTCAGTTGGATCTTCGTACGCTGTCGCCATCTCTTCGATCAGTGCTTTCACTTTCTCGTCGTCAGCTTTTAGCTCTTCAGACTTGATCACTTCACCTAGAAGAAGACCAACGACAACGCGACGCTTCGCTTGTTCTTCGAACAGTTCACGTGGAAGCTGTTCAGCGGCTTCTGGGTTGCCACCGAAACGTTGAGCCGCTTGCTGACGTAGAGTACCAATTTCTTGGTCGATCAGCGCTGCTGGTACGTCGATATCGTTCTCTTTCACTAGACCGTCGAGCGCTTGCTCTTTGATGCGGTTTTTAACCGCTTGCTTCAGCTCACGCTCCATGTTCTTACGAACTTCCGCTTTCAGAGCATCAACACCGCCTTCTGCTACACCGAACTTAGCAACAAACTCGTCGTTTAGCTCAGGCAGTTCACGCGCTTCAACTTTGCTCAGTTTGATAGCGAATTTCGCTGCTTTACCTTTTAGGTTTTCAGCGTGGTAATCTTCTGGGAAAGTCACGTCGATTTCGAATTCCATACCTGCAGTCTTACCTGCGATACCGTCTTCAAAACCTGGGATCATGCGACCTGCGCCCATTTCTAGAGGGAAGTTCTCTGCTTTACCGCCTTCGAACTCTTCGCCGTCGATAGAACCAACGAAGTCGATAGTCGCACGCTTGCCTTCTTCTGCAGCTTCGTCAACTTCTTTCCAAGTTGCCTGTTGCTTACGCAATGTGTCGATCATCTCTTCAACATCTGCGTCTTGAACTTCAGTTGTTGGTTTTTCAACAGTGATGTTCTCTAGACCTTTCAGTTCAACTTCTGGGTAAACTTCAAACGTTGCAGTGAAAACTAGGTCTTCGCCTTCTTTTGCTTCTACTGGAGCGAAAGTAGGAGCGCCTGCTGGGTTGATCTTCTCTTTAACGATCGCTTCGATGAAGTGGCGTTGCATCACTTCACCCATTACGTCTTGACGTACCGCTTTGCCGTACATCTGAGCAACCATTTTTAGAGGCACTTTGCCTTTACGGAAACCATCGAAACGACGGTTTTTTGCGATGTTGCGTAGTTCAGCTGTTACAGCATCTTCGATGTTAGCAGCAGGAACAGTAATGTTTAGACGACGCTCTAGGCCCTCTAGCGTTTCAACAGTAACTTGCATTATTCAATAACCTCAATACAGGCTCAGCTAAGCTGAGCTTATGTTCCTTATTAGCAGAGCAGAGTGTCACCACCGCACGCCACTAATTCGGTCCATCCTTTGTGTGCTCGATGAACACATTTCGTAATTCGAGTATCGGTAACCAACAATGTGGACTACCGGACTAATCAGCGATCTCTTCTCACCACACTAAAAAAGCGAGGTCAAAGCCATCTCCAATTAGTCTCAGGACAAAAATTTAGACGCAGCATTCTACCGACCCGATGCATAGCTGTCGAGCTAATCGCAGTGATACGGGCTGCATTCTCCTAAAAACCCACTTAAGTGCTAAAAAAAGCATCAATATGACGGCCTTTGTTAGCAGAAATGGGGACATTAATTGGTTTTTCAAGATTCACTAGCGTTTTTTTATTTATAGACTGAAAAACTAGATCCAAGTCCGGTTTTGCTGCGCAATTTCGTTAATAACTTAAACACTCCAGTAACAAAAAACAGTACGATAGAGAGGCGTAATTTTAAGAGTTGTCAGGGTATTATGTCGTCGTTTCGCCGCGCCAATCTGTCTGTGTTTATTCTTTATCTGCTGACGTTACTTGCCGGCTCACAATGGATGTGGGAGTATCGTTACCATGCCCAACATGCGGAGCAGCAAGAGCAGCTTGATCGCTTTGCCAGTCACATTATTAACAAACTGGACAAATACGCGCATTTGCCCAAGTTAATTGCCCAAGATGGTGAATTGCTCGCGGCACTGAAACAACCGAACAACCCCGCTCAAGTCGAACTCACTAATCGCTTTTTGCAAAACGTTAACGATACGATTCTCGCCGCCGACACCTATCTATTGGATCGTTGGGGCACCACCATTGCTGCCAGCAACTGGAACTTAGATCGCTCCTTTGTCAGCCGAAACTTCGCCTGGCGTCCCTATTTTTTTGAAGCTATTCAAGGTCGAGCGAGCCAATACTTCGCCTTGGGATCCACCTCTGGGCAGCGCGGTTACTACTATTCCTACCCTGTCGTCTATGCCGCTGAAGTCGTGGGAGTCATCGTGGTCAAGATGGACCTCTCTGCCATCGAAGAGAACTGGAGCAGCAAAGTAAACACCTTTGTCGCCACCGATCAGAACCATGTCATTTTTATGTCCAGCAACCCTCACTGGTTGTTTAAGAGCTTGACCGATTTAGGCGATGCGACGCGGCAGGCGATTCGCGACAGCAGGCAATACCTCGATACTGACATTCAATCGCTGGGCCTCAACGGCGCCATTGACCTTGCGCAATCGGAACTGACTAACCGGCGTCTCGGTTGGATTCAAGGGGACTATTTAGTCTCCAGCCGCCCTTTGCCTGAACTTAACTTAACCATTCGTGTTCTATCGGAAAAAGTGACCGTATTTTGGTCAGTGTTGAGTTTTGGGCTGGTTTGGTCGTTGCTGTTTGTGATTGTCTTTTTAACCATGCAATTAACCTATCAGCGCCGACTCAAGCAACGTCAATTTGAGCGCCTCCAAGCGGAAGCCAAACAAAAACTTGAGTTCTTAGTGATGGAACGCACCGCCGAGCTCCACGCCGAGGTTCTTGAACGCTCACGCACGGAAGCCGCGCTGCGCCAAACGCAAGATGAGCTCATTCAAGCAGCAAAACTGGCGGTACTCGGTCAGATGTCGGCCAGTATCAGCCATGAGCTCAATAATCCGTTAGCGGCGATTCGCAGTTTCGCTGACAACGCTCGCCGCTTTCTGGCCAAAAGCCACCTCGATCGCGTTGATGATAACTTGCAGCGTATCTCCTCACTGACCGACAGAATGGCCAAAATCAGTAGCCAGTTGAAATCCTTTACGCGCAAATCTGACAGCAATGATGTCTCCATTGTGGCACTCACCCCCGTGATCACCTCGGTGAAAGAGTTGGTCGCACCGCAAATCAAATCGTATCGAGTCGACTTCGAGGTTGAACTGGCACCCGAACTGGGCAAAGTGGACATTAACGCTATCCAGCTTGAGCAAGTGCTGATCAATTTGATCACTAACGCCGCGCAGGCGGTCGAATCTCTCGATACGCGTAAGGTTCGCCTTAGCGCCAACGTAGTGGATAAACAGGTGCAGATTGCCATAGACGACAATGGCCCTGGCATCGATCAACAAACGGCCCTTCACCTCTTCGAACCGTTTTACACCACCAAGAAAAACGGACTGGGTCTTGGGCTCTCTATCTCTCAGCACATTGTTGAGACCATGCACGGTGAGCTCACCGTTGGGACCTCTCCCCTTGGCGGCGCACGATTTACTGTTTCGCTCCCTCTTGTTGAAAAGGAACTCTAATGCACGACGTATTCTTTATTGATGACGAAAGTGACATCCGCATTGCCATTGAACAGAGCTTCGAGCTCGAGGGGATCTCTGCCGATTTTTTTGCCTGCGCAGAAGATGCTCTTTTGGCCATCAAAGAGCATGGCATGCCAAAGGTGCTGATCACCGACATCTGTTTGCCCGGTCTATCCGGGGAAAACTTACTGACTTCAGTTTTGCATCAAGACAAGGATGTGCCGGTGATCCTGATTACCGGCCATGGTGACATCACCATGGCAGTCAATGCGCTGCATAACGGCGCTTATGACTTTATTGAAAAACCTTTTGCCATTGACCGTTTGATTGACACCACCAAGCGCGCCCTGGACAAAAGGGCCTTAACGCTCGAAAACCAAGCACTAAAGCGCAGCCTTAGGGCCAGTAATACACTGGGCCCAAGGATTATCGGCGACACCCCTAGCATCCAAACACTGCGCGATACCATTGCACACATCGCGGACACCAACGCCGATATTCTGCTGTTTGGCGAGACAGGAACCGGTAAAGAGCTGGTTGCGCGCTCCATTCACGAGCAAAGCTCTCGTCGTGAGGCAAATTTCGTCGCCATCAACTGTGGCGCCGTCCCTGAAAATTTGATTGAGAGTGAACTCTACGGTCACGAAAAAGGCGCGTTTACTGGCGCAGAGGCCAAACGCATCGGTAAGTTTGAGCACGCGCAAGGTGGCACGCTGTTTCTTGATGAGATCGAATCCATGCCGATGCAGGCGCAAATTCGTTTACTGCGCGTGCTGCAAGAGCGAGTGATTGAACGAGTTGGCTCAAATACCCTAATCCCGGTGGATATTCGCGTCATTGCCGCCACCAAAGTGGATTTAAAGCAAGCGTCAGCTCGAGGGACGTTTCGTGAGGATCTCTACTACCGACTCAATGTTGTTACCTTGGATTTACCGCCTTTACGCCAACGAAAAGAGGACATCCCTGCCCTATTCCACCATTTTCTCCTGGTTGCCGCCGCGCGATATGGCAAAGCCGCGAATGCCTTGCCCGATGCCGATCTGCAAACACTGATGTGCCATGATTGGCCGGGTAACGTGCGTGAACTGCGCAATAGCGCCGAGCGCTTTGTGCTGCTTGGTAACCTTGGTCACCTCAATCCGAGCCAGTCGAGTGCCGAAGCAACACCGCTTGCCCTGCAAGTGGCAGAGTTTGAGAAAGCAGTGATTGAACAAGCGCTTGCCAGCACTTCCGGACGCATCAATGACACCATGACCTTGCTGCAAGTGCCAAGAAAAACGCTCTACGATAAAATGCAAAAGTATGGGATAGACAAGAGCGTCTACAAAAGTGACCAGCCAGAATAACATCGCCCCGGCATCGTAGCCGGGGCGACAACATGACAAGAGACGGTTCTATTTGGTGATGATTTCCGGCCCCATCAGTGTGGTCGGTAGCCAAGTGGATACCCAAGGCACATAAGTGACGATGATTAAGAACAAGAACATCACCGCTACCCACGGCAACGCCGCTTTGACGACTTGCATCATCGACATCTTCGCCACCCCGGCAGTAACAAAGAGGTTGAGCCCCACTGGCGGTGTGATCATCCCTATCTCCATGTTCACTACCATCATGATGCCAAGGTGAATAGGGTCGATACCCAGTGCAATGGCGATCGGGAATACCAGCGGCGCGACGATAATCAACAGACCCGATGGCTCCATAAACTGACCACCAATCAACAGCAGCAAATTGACCACAATCAAGAAGGTGATCGGCCCAAGCCCTGCCGAGAGCATGGATTCAGTGATCATTTGCGGAATGCGCTCTTCGGTCAACACATGCTTAAGGATCAACGCATTGGCGATGATGAACAACAGCATAATGGTCAGCTTACCGGCATCATATAGGGTGTGCTTGGTATCTTTATGAACAAACGCTTGCAACACTTTCACCAATACTGGTTTCTTGTTGGTTTTGTCGGCAAATGGTCCCATGTCTTTGTAGACAAAGTTAGCGATAAAGAAGGAGTATATCGCCGCAACGGCCGCCGCTTCTGTCGGGGTGAACACGCCACCGTAGATACCGCCAAGGATGATCACCACCAGCAACAAGCCCCAGCTGGCGTCTTTCGCAGCGGCAAGCATCTCGCCCCAACCGACGAACGGTTGTTTCGGTAAGTTCTTCACGCGCGCAGCAATGTAAATGGCGATCATTAACATCACACCGGCTAACAAGCCTGGGATCACGCCACCAAGGAACATACGTCCCACCGAAACATCGGTCGCCGCCGCATACACCACCATCACAATCGATGGCGGGATCAAAATGCCGAGCGTACCCGCGTTACAAATCACGCCAGCTGCAAACTCTTTGGAGTAGCCATTTTTGATCATACCGGCAATCACGATACTACCGATTGCGACCACCGTCGCAGGCGAAGAGCCTGACAAGGCCGCAAACATCATACACGCAACTACCGACGCCATCGCCAAGCCGCCGCGGAACCAACCCACCATCGCAATCGCAAAGCGAATAATGCGTTTTGCCACACCGCCGGTCGACATAAAACTCGAGGCGAGGATGAAGAACGGAATCGCTAATAAGGTGTAGTGGCCCGCAAAGGCGTTAAATAGGGTTTGTGCTACCGACGCTAGGGAAGCATCAGAGTGCATCATCAAAAAAAGAATACTCGATAGGCCGAGTGAGACTGCGATAGGCACACCAATCAGCATGAAGCCAATCACCATCACGAACAAAAACAAAATATCCATGGCTTAGCTCTCCTTGCCGTTTTTCTTGGTGGGCTCCATGGCCTCTCCCGCTTCACTGAGTTCTTCTTTCAATGCTTCCAGCTCTTCTTCTGCTTCGTGACCTGCGATCAATCGATCCAGCTTGCCGGTGGCAATTTGCAGCGTCAGTTGCAAAAAGCGGAACGTCATTAGTGCCATGCCAATGGGTAGAGCCATGTAGGGGATAAAACGCGGCAGTTTTTCATAGCGCTCGCCTTCATTGAGCCAATCGGCTAAAAACTGCAATATCTCGGGCATTGGGATATCGTCCGTCTCATACCAAGCTCTCTCGGTGGCAAACGGATACCAGTAGTTCCAAGAGCCGACCAAGAGCAGAATGGAGAAGGCCAAACAGCAGCCAGCGGCCATCAAGGCGTAGGTTTTGCGCATGCCCGGCGATACCATGTTGATGATGACGTCAACGCCGATGTGGAAGTGTTTTTTGACACCGTAAGAGGCGCCGACCAGCACCATCCAGGCAAACATAAATACGGTAAGTTCGAGGGCCCAAAGAATATTACTGTTAAAAACATAACGAAAGACGACGTTGGTGAACGTCAGCAGGGTCATAGCGCCAAGGAAAAAGGCAATCAAGGTTTCCTCAATCGCATCGGTCACTTGTCCTATTTTGGCAAAGATTGACTGTTCCATAGTGTGATCACTTTTGGTTCCACCCTTTTGCAGCAGGCTCCTCCTCTAGAAGGAGCCTGTATAGGGTGTGTATTGTTATCTGTAGAGGAGATTATTTGTTCGACGCCAACGCCGCTTCAATCAGATCGGCACCGATGTCTTTTTCAAACTTCTTCCACACGGGTTGAAGCGCATCTACCCATTTTTGTCGTTGCTCTGGTGTTAATTTTCTCACCACACCACCTGCTTCTATTACGTTGTTTTTGTTGGCAAGATTAACCTTCGTTGACTCCGCGTTTCGAGCTTCAGTCACCTCTTTAATGATGGTCGCCAGTTGGTCTCGCTGATCATCAGGTAACCCATTCCAGAAATCGTTCGAGGTCACGACTAAGTAATCAAGAATGCCGTGGTTGGTTTCTGTAATGCCATCTTGAACTTCGAAGAATTTTTTACCGTAAATGTTTGACCAGGTGTTCTCTTGACCATCAATAACTTTGGTTTGCAAGCCGCCATACACTTCTTTGAACGACATTTTCTGTGGGTTAGCCCCTAGCTGCTCAAACTGAGCGACTAGAACATCAGAGGCTTGTACGCGGAACTTCAACCCTTTTGCATCTTCAGGGACAAGCAGTGGTTGGCTCGCTGACATCTGCTTCATGCCGTTATGCCAAAATGCAAGACCTTGAACTCCACGACGTTGCATCGCGTTCTTCAGCTTCTCACCCGCTTCTGAGTTCTGGAAGCGATCCACCGCTTCCACGTCTTCAAACAAGAACGGCAGATCGAAGATGCGGTACTTTTTGGTGAATTTCTCAAACTTTGAAAGAGAAGGGGCTGCGAGTTGAACATCACCATTGAGTAGCGCTTCAAGTACCTTGTCATCATCGTAAAGGGTCGAGTTTGGGAAGACCTGCATACAGACTTTGCCATTCATCTCTTCATTGACACGCTTTTCAAGCAGTGACGCCGCAATCCCTTTCGGGTGCTTGTCGGTATTGGTCACGTGACTGAACTTGATCACCGTCTCGCCAGGATCGCAGTTTGCAGCGGCGTTGAAACTGGTGACAGCAAGAATTGAGGCAGATAGTAGGGTCAAAGGCTTTAACATTATTATTCTCCTTGTGGATTGAGCAACCCCATCACTGGGTGTTGTATCAAGTAAGGAGCAATAAACTGGCCAACTTAGAGAGAAAGATCAAAAACAAACAAAAACATATACTTATATGACACGAGAGAGTCAGAGATGCGTTCCCAGCGCCAAATCGAATAATAAATGTGTGGAAATCCACCCAAGAGAAAGAGTGCAATGGGTCAGTTTACACACCATTAACACAACAGACACAAAAAAGGCAGCATCATGCTGCCAAAACGTCCCTATAAAGAGGAGCACACTCTTCACCTCAGACTGCAAGCCTAGCCTGAATTCCCCCCCGTGAATATGACTGAAGAGTGTGCTCAATACGTGTATCAATGAAAATCGATACGTTGCTCTGTGTCGGCGTCAAAGAACACCGCTTTGGATAGGTCAAAATGCAACGGCGCAACCTGACCGACCTTGGCATCAAACTCAGGTGAAAGGCGACACGCCACTTCCTGATCGTTGACCTTAATCATCGCAATCGTATCTGGACCTGTCGGCTCTAGCACTTCAAGTTGCAGATTAAGCGCTGTGGTGGCGCTCGAGTCCGCATTTTCACTTTCAGTAATGTGCTCAGGTCTAAGGCCAATCACGATCTCTTTGCCGTCTTGCTCACGCATAGAGGCCGGCAGCTTGATGTGGTGCTCCTGACCATTGCCCCCTTTCACTTTAATCACTGGCTGATCATCACTATCGAGATCCACCATGGTTTTGATGAAATTCATTGAAGGCGATCCCATAAAGCCTGCGACAAACATATTGTTCGGCTTGTTGTAGATCTCTTTCGGCGTGCCCAGTTGCTGTAACTCACCGTCTTTCATTACCGCGATACGATCGGCTAACGTCATTGCCTCAATTTGGTCGTGCGTCACGTATACAATCGTCGTATTGAGCTGCTGATGCAGACGTTTGATCTGGTGACGCATCTCAACGCGCAACTTAGCATCAAGGTTCGAGAGCGGTTCGTCAAAGAGGTAAAGCTTAGGTCTGCGAGCCAGTGCACGTCCCATCGCGACACGTTGACGTTGGCCACCAGAAAGTTGCGACGGTTTACGATCCAACAGATGGTCGATTTGCAACATTTTCGCCACTCGCTGCACTTCCGCTTCAATTTCATCCGCCGGCATTTTGCGGATTTTCAAACCAAAGGCGATGTTACCATGCACCGTCATATTGGGGTAAAGCGCGTAGGACTGAAACACCATCGCGATGTCTCTGTCTTTTGGCTCAACGCTGGAGACATCACGCCCATCGATGACGATTTCACCCGAGCTGATCCCTTCAAGACCGGCTATGGTGTTCATCAATGTCGATTTACCGCAGCCCGATGGACCCACCAGAATCAGGAATTCACCTGATTCAATACTGATATCAATACCCTTAAGTGTTTCTTGCTCCGCCTTAGGGTAGGTTTTGCGGATCTGTTTAAGTTCTAGTGTTGCCATTGTAATTATCCTTTTACTGATCCTGCCGTCAGGCCTCGAACAAAGTATTTTCCTGCCAGTACGTAAACGAGCAGTGTCGGCAATGCCGCAATAATCGCTGCCGCCATATCCACGTTATATTCCTTCACCCCGGTACTGGTGTTGACCAAGTTATTGAGCGCCACGGTAATAGGCTGGGTTTCTGAGCCCGAATAGACCACCCCAAATAGGAAGTCGTTCCAAATCGCCGTGAACTGCCAAATCACCGTGACCATGATGATCGGCGTAGAGAGCGGTAAGAGAATCTTAAAGAAGATGGTAAAAAAGCCTGCGCCATCCAGCTTCGCCGCTTTAACCAGCTCATCAGGAATACCGATGTAGAAGTTGCGGAAAAACAGCGTGGTAAAGGCCATACCGTAGATGACGTGAACGATCACCAAACCTGTCGTAGTGTTCGCTAGACCCAATTTGCCCAATACCGCGGCCATTGGCAGCAAAATCACCTGGAATGGTATAAAGCACCCAAACAGCAACAAGCTAAAGAACAAGTTTGAGCCTTTAAACTGCCACTTTGTCACCACGTAACCATTAAACGCCCCCAGTAAGGTTGAAATCGCCACCGCGGGAATCACCATCTGGAACGAGTTCCAGAAGTAACCTTTGACGCCTTCACATTTTACGCCCGTACAAGCGCTGTCCCACGCTTTGTACCATGCGTCCCATACCCACTCGGTCGGCAACGACATCAGGTTACCGGCCTTGATGTCTGGCAAGGTTTTAAACGAGGTGATCACCATGACAAACAGCGGCATCAAGTACACTAAGCAGAAGAATAGCAACCCGGCATAAATCATCAGGCGAGCCATGTTCATGTTTTTGGTCATGACTTCTTCTCCCTAAGTTCTGAGTACAAATATGGCACCAAGATGGCCAATATCCCGGCCAGCATCATCATTGCACTGGCAGCACCTAGGCCAATTTGGCCACGGGTAAAGGAGTGCGCGTACATAAAGAGCGCAGGTAAATCTGAGGAGTAACCCGGGCCACCGGCCGTCATGGCGGTAACGAGGTCAAAACTCTTGATCGCAATGTGCGAAGTAATAATCACGGCGCTGAAGAACACCGGACGTAAACAAGGCAAAATAATTTTCATGTAGATGGTCGGTAGGTTCGCGCCATCAATTTGCGCCGCTTTGATGATCGATGAATCAATGCCGCGCAAGCCCGCTAAAAACATCGCCATCACAAAGCCTGAGGATTGCCACACCGCTGCTATCACCAGCGTATACACCGACATTTCAGAATTGACTAACCAGTCAAATTTGAAGCTGGTGAAGCCCCAGTCTTGCATCAGTTTTTCGATACCCAGACCTGGGTTGAGAATCCACTTCCACGCGGTACCCGTCACGATAAAGGACAGGGCCATTGGGTAGAGGTAAATAGTTCGGATCGCCCCTTCTTGGCGAATATTCTGATCCAGCAAGATAGCCAGACCAACACCCAACACAATGGCGACCAACATAAACATCAGGCCAAAAATGCCTAGATTGGAAATGGACGTAATCCAACGATCATTTTCCATTAGCCTTTCATACTGAGCAAAGCCGACAAACTTATAGCTCGGTAGGAAACGCGAGTTTGTCAATGACAATGCCGCCGTCCAAAAAATGTAGCCGTAGATACACACCACGGTCACTAACATAGTCGGCGCAAGTACAATTTTCGGCAGCCAGCGTTGCAACCTGTCTGCAAAGCTGAGCTTTGGTGCAGACTTGTTTGCATTCCTAGATACAACATGCTCCATAACGATTCCTTACGTCTTCTCATCTGACACCATCACCGTCAGATGGTTAAGGAAAGGGCGCTTGGCTCCCCACAAGCCGAAGCGCCCTTTGGGGTGTGAAGTAATGCTAAGCGAAGGTTAGAAAATCGCCGCTTTTACCGCTTTTGACAGTTTCTGTGCCGCTTCTTTTGGATCCGCATTCGCATCATTGAAGAAGTTGGTCACGACGTCATAGATAGCACCTTGCGCGTAGCTGGTCGTCGCTAGGCCGTGCGCCATACTTGGCACTAGGTCACCCGACTCTGCACTGGCTTTAAACGTTGCCATCGAATCCAATGCACACTGGTCAAACGCGCTCATGTCCATATCCAGACGCACTGGAATCGAACCTTTGTTGAGGTTGAAGACTTCTTGGAACTCTTTGGTCAAGATGGTTTTCGCCAAATCTTGCTGCGCTTTTTGGTTATCAGCATTGCTGAGCTCAAAGAACGCAAAGCTATCGATGTTGAAGGTGAACTGACCGTCAGTACCTGGCGCTGGAGCACAGATGTAATCCTTACCCGGTACTTTACCTGCAGCAGAGAACTCACCTTTCGCCCAGTCACCCATGATTTGCATGGCGGCTTCACCGTTGATCACCATAGAGGTGGCAACGTTCCAGTCACGACCTGGTGAGTTGGCGTCGATGTAATCGCGCATTTTCTTAAACTTGGTGAACACCTCGACCATTTTGTCGCCAGCGAGCACATCCATATCTAAGTCGACAAACGCTTTGTTGTAATCTTCACTGCCGAGCACATCGAGCGCCACCGCTTCAAAGACTGTCGCGTCTTGCCATGGTTGGCCGCCGTGCGCCAATGGAATGTAACCTGCCGCTTTGATCTTGTCGGCTGCAACGAAGAACTCATCCAATGTCTTTGGCAGTTCTACGCCGGATTTTTTCAATACTTCTGGGTTTGCCCATACCCAGTTAACACGGTGAACGTTCACTGGCACTGCGACGTATTCGCCATCAAACTTCATCACTTTAGTGACCACCGAAGGCAAGATGCTGTCCCACTTCTCTTGATTGGCCGTGTCATCGAGTGAGGTCAAAAAGCCTAGGCCGCCCCATTCTTGAATGTCGTGACCTTTGATTTGTGCCGCTGACGGTGGGTTGCCCGATACTGCGCGGGTTTTCAACACGGTCATCGCGGACTCACCGCCACCACCAGCAACCGCAAAGTCTTTCCAGCTGTGGCCTTGCTCTTCGAGCATCTGTTTCAATACCGCTGCAGATTTTGCTTCACCGCCGGCAGTCCACCAGTGGAGTACTTCGACTTCGCCCGCTTGGGAGAAAGCAGAGGCAGCAAGGAGGGATAAGGTAAGTAGGGTTTTCTTCATTTTCATTGTTATCTTCCATGTTTTTGGATTAGACATCTGGGTCGACGTCAAACTGACCCGTTCACTTCGTGCTTGAACGTTATTGAGTCTATCCGACTAGAAAAAGAAGATTGAAACAAATCGTAAAGCCAATGTAACAATTCAGTTACATTACACTTCAAGGCCAGGTGGAATAAAGAGTTGCGCGCGTAAACCACGCTGCGGGAGATTACTAATAATGAGATCTCCGCCGTGTCCGTGCAAAATGTTGCGGCAGATGCCAAGCCCAAGGCCGTGACCTTGATCATCTTCTGCCAAACGAAAGTAAGGTTCAAACACCGCTTCCAACTTATCTTCTGGAATACCCGGGCCGCAGTCATCAATCGTCACCGTGATCCACTCGCGCTGAACTTCTATCGTGACAGACGCACGCTTACCATATTTCACTGCGTTATCGAGCAAGTTAGTAAGCACTCGCTTAATCGCCAATGGTTTCGCGACGATCGGCTCCATAGTCATAGGAGTAAAGTCGACGCAATGTTGCTTGTGGTTCATGGGCTCAATGACAGAGAGGATCATCTCATTGAGGTCAATGTAGGCATTATTCTCGTGCAAGTCGGTATCGCGCACACATTGAAGCGCGCCTTTAACCATCATTTCCAACTCGTCGAGGTCTTTATTGAATTTTCTGCGTTTCACGTCACTTTCCAGTAGCTCGGCTCGCAGCCTTAGACGCGTAATGGGTGTTTTTAAGTCATGTGAAATGGCAGAGAACAGATGCTCACGGTCGGCAGTGTAGCGCCGAATACGCTGCTGCATACGATTGAACGCACGCGTCGCCACCACCAGCTCACGAGCGCCATCTTCGGCCAAAGGCGGCTGATCGACATCCATACTCATGTCATTGGCGGCTTTGGCCAAACGCTTCAAGGGTTTCACTTGACGGCGCATCAGTAAATAGGTCAAGGCAAGCAGCAAGGTGGTGGAAAAGAAGAGGAATAAAATCTGCTCTCGGCCAATCAAGGTGTCATCCAACGTCACGTATGGCGCAGGCAACAAGGCGGCGATGTACAGCCACTCGTGCTCATTCAGTTCGATTTGTACCACCAATACCGGAGGATCAATCGGTGACAATGTGAGCGTGTGATGCGCCCACGATTTGGGTAAATCGTGCAAATAAATGTCGTTTTTTAGCAAGCGCAGGTTTTCTGGCTGGGAGAAGTTGACGTCTATCGAGCGAGCGCGAGGCAGCTTCTGTTTGAGCACCGTTGTCACGGCATTGAGTGAGGCGCGTTTTAGGCGTGTATCGTCAATCGGGTCGACAATCAATCGCTCTTTGTTGAACGAGACAAAAAAGCGCGTGCCGCCCATATTGCGAATTTGATCAAGCACGATATGGCGATAGCCAGTCGGTAGAGACTGAAAAAAGGTCACCGTAGAGGCAAACATGTTGGCCATGCTTTGCGAGGCGTCTCGGATCCCTGCAAGCTCTTTGTGCTTAGACTCGGTATACCAGATGGAGGTGGCTATACCCTGCGCGATCACCACCGCCAACACGGTAAGGCCGAGTGTCCGGGTCACCAACGAATTGGGTTTCAGTAAGCGAAATAACCACTTCATCACTTTGTCTGACTCGGTAAGCTGTTAATGTTCAACGCTAACGGGCACAGCAAGAATATAGCCGTTACCACGCATGGTTTTGATGTACTGAGGGTATTTGGCCGAGTCACCCAACCGATGGCGTAACCGGCTGAGCTGCACATCAATACCACGCTCAAAAGGCAGCGCTTCTCTGCCCCGGGTCGCAAAGGAGATGGTGTCTCTATCCAGCACTTCATTGGGGCGAGTAAGAAACAGCATCAGCAGGGCAAAATCACTCCCAGATAAATCGTGTTGTTCCCCTGTCGTGGTATGGGTAATTTTGTGTGCCAAGGTATCGAGCTGCCAATCGCCAAATACGATGGTTTTGGGTAAGCTGGTCGGCTCCGAGCCTTTCTCTTCGACCACTTGGGCGCGGCGCAGTACCGCTTTGATTCTCGCCATCAATTGACGTGGATTGAACGGCTTAGCGATGTAATCGTCAGCACCGAGCTCAAGACCCACCACCTGATCCATATCATCCGACACCGCCGTTAGCATAATGATGGGCACGTTGGACTCACGACGAATCGCCTGGCACAATGCAAAGCCATCTTCGCCGGGCAACATCACATCCAACAAAATCAGATCAGGGTAACCTTTTACATCAAGATGCTGCTTAAGTGCTTGTCCTTCTGCCACGGCTTCCACATGGAAGCCCGATTTAGACAAATACTCATCCAAAAGCTCGCGGATCTCCTGATCATCATCCACAACAAGTATTTTACTGTTCATTTCGCCAATCACTGCCTATGGTGTTAGCTCACAGTCTAGACAGTTCTCACCCGCGGTGTGACCGATAAATCCTTATTTTTTGAACAGAAAACAAATGGAGCTCACAAGTTTTTAACATTAAGCGAGTCATCTATCAGTAGATGGTCAATTAAGAAGAACAACTGATTTCAAGCCGTTTGCCCCAATCCGGTGGCAACGCCGCAAAATGTTCAAAATTCGGGTGCTCGTCGTACGGAGATTGAAGCACCATCGCAAGCTCGTTGACCAGTTGATAATCCCCCTGTTCGGCGTTGTCGATTGCCATCTGCGCCAAGTAATTTCTCAGAATGTATTTGGGATTGACCTGACGCATCTCGGCGCAGCGTTCACGGGCGCTAACAGGCGCTCCGCTTTCATCCATTTCACATTCACAACGCGCTAAATAGAGCGACAACCATTCACTCGCAGCCGCTCTATCAACAAATAGATCGATGACGTTCTGCTCTGGTTCACTATCGAGCATCGACAATGCGCGCATAAAGCGGCAATAGTCGACGCTCTGCTGAGCCAATAACTCAAACATGGCGCTAAAGAGCTGAGTGTCTTGCTCTAATTTGGTCTTGAGACCTAATTTTTTGCGCATGATGGCGCTAAATTCGCGATTTAGCACTGACTCAAACTGACCGAGCCCCTGCTCCAGATCGGCTTTATCGACCAGCGGTGACAACGCATGGGCAAGCGCGGACAAATTCCACAATGCGATGCGAGGCTGCTGATCAAACGCATAACGCCCTTGGTAGTCGGAGTGGTTGCAGATAAGTTGCGGGTCATAATAATCCAGAAAACAAAATGGTCCGTAATCAAACGTCTCACCAAGGATCGACATATTGTCCGTGTTCATGACGCCATGCGCAAAGCCCACCGCTTGCCACCTAGCGATCATGTGAGCGGTGCGCTCGACGATCTGTTCAAACATCGCCAAATAAGGCTTAGTGGCGGTTTGACACTCTGGCCAATACCACTCAATCGCTTTGTCTGCCAACAGACGCAGTTCACTCAGCTGATTGGTGTAAAAGAAGTGCTCAAAGTGACCAAAACGTAGGTGGCTGCGCGCCACACGCAGCAGCAATGCACCGCGCTCCTGCTTCTCTCGATAGACGGGGGTATCGCTGGCGAGCATACCTAAAGCGCGAGTGGTTGGAATACCCAAACCCGCCATCGCTTCGCTGCCCAAATACTCACGAATGGTTGAGCGTAGGACCGCTCGTCCATCGCCCATACGTGAATACGGCGTCAGTCCCGCCCCCTTAAGGTGTAAATCGTAGACTTCACCTTTGGCGTCCTTTAGCTCTCCGAGTAATAGTCCACGACCGTCACCTAAATCAGGATTGTAGACCCCAAACTGATGCCCCGCGTACTTCATGGCTAATGATGGCCAATCTTCAACGCGTTGCTCGCCCGCCAAAAACGCTTTTAGATCGCCCGATGGCAGGGACTCATCCAGTGAAAACTGTGCGGCGAGTGATGCGTTCCAACTTACCCAACGCGTGTTGTTAAGTGGCGTTGCTTCAACAGGCGTGTAAAACACCTTAGGCAGTTGATAAAAACGGTGAGTAAGCGCTAAAGATGACAACGAGGACATAGACGGCCCAATGTAATGAGTGTTGTCGCCGACGTTAGCAAAATGTTGCAGAGAGTAGCAAGAGAAAGTGTGAGCGGGATTGAAAAAGAGCGCTCGAGATAAGAAAGCCTGAGATTGCCGATAGCATGGGTGATAAAGAGAAAGGCTGCCTTAATCGAAGACTAAGGCACCGCCTCTATACTGTATCGGAAGTACGATATCGATCGCGTAACGAAATACAGCCCGATAATCGACTAGATCAGTGCGAAAACACCGAGAATGCCGACCAATGAGAACAGGCAAGTACGGCTAATCACACCAAAGTTAGTGGGTTCGATCATTTCATGATGTTGCATAGATTCTCCTCGTTATTTTTCTCTTTATGACAACTTAATTACAATATGATGAAATCTTCGTTTTATCTCAAGCCCAATCTGTGTGAATTTTTTGTGACAAGATCACGAAACATTGTTCATTATCACGAAGAAAAACAAGGCGTTAAAAACAGATTGTAGGAGAAAAAGCGCGCTGAAAGAAAATCAGGCGCTTAGCGTAAAGAAAGCGTGATTCGCACGAAATTTTCGTCTTCGTAATCCATTTGGTGATCAAAAATCGAAGACGTGTAGATAGTGCGCAAAAACGCGTGCTTTTCACCGTGCGCACCGCGCATTAGCATAGAGACGCTTTGTACCAAGCGATTTCGGCGGTCAAAGTGACCATTGAGATCGGCAGACAGCACGCACAGCAGACACCCTGTCGGGTTATACGCTAAGTCTACCGCTTCAGGGCTTGAGACGAGAACGGTGGTATTAAGCTCTTTTTCTAACTGATTAATCAGCAGCAAGAAGCTATCAAGATGAGGTAACTCGTCGCCACTCATCGGGCTCAATAAGTTATCGAGCATGGCTTCCATGTCGAGGCGCTGCGAGCGCGCATGGGTCACCATAGAGCGCACTTTCTTTTTGAACGGCTTGTATTTCTTACTGTTGGCCGCTTTATTCAACCATACAGAAAGAATGTCGTTGATGTCATTGCGCGATTTTCGAGCCAGTACTTGTCCGTTGTGGTTGGTGCGTAGATGCAACAATGCATGCAGCGCCAATTCAGACAGGAGAGGTTCAAACTCGGGTTTAATTTTGGAATGAATACTGCGCATTATGACTGGAAGCTAACTGAAACTCGCGGAGAAAGTGGTCGTTTGAAACACGAAAAGGACCGCTATGCTACCGAAAACCCTTCGCCATGTACAGATGCGAAGCGGCACAAGCACGCAAAAATAATGCCAATCTACAAAAAGCCCCACACCCAAGAGTGTGAGGCTTAAGCTCGTCAACCGTTGTGCGAATCCCGATCACGCACAACAATTACTTCGCTATTTGGCGAGCTTACTCAGTACGCGCTGTAACAGCTGGATACGTGGCTCGATAGACTCAAGCAGTAAGTACTCTTGATCGCTGTGGAATCCCGCACCAATCGGACCTAATCCATCAAGTGTAGGTACACCTAGGATGGCTGTGCAGTTGGCATCTGAGCCGCCACCTACCGCTTGCCAACCCATTTGGATTGACAACTCATCGGCCGCTTCCTCTACCAACGCCATCAAACTCTCGGTTTTGTCACTCGGTACCATGGATGGCTTGTAAGCTTCACGCTCAAAGGCAACACGCACACCGTCAACAAATGGCGTCACGGTTAAGCCATTCAGGCGTGTATCGACATCGTCATACTCTTCGTTGCTCCAAAAGCGTACATCCACGATAACTTGCGCAAAATCTGGAACAATGTTTGCGCCTGCGCCACCGGAAACCACACCGGCGTTCAAAGTGGTGCCTGACTCAAAATTGGTCATCTCGTTCATGGCGAGAATCCAGTTTGCCATTTCCGTCACGGCGCTACGGCCTTTCTCTGGCTCATTGCCCGCGTGTGCCGCGATACCATGAAAATCAATCTTGTAACGCGCCATACCTTTACGAGCTTTGACCAAGCTGCCGCCGGCGCGCGCCGCTTCCGCCACAAGAACGTGTTTGGCGTTTTTCGCGACCGATTGCAACCAATCTTGCGAGTAAAGTGAACCGGTCTCTTCATCTGGGTTCATGCAGATACAGATCGACAGCGAATCCAATACGCTTGCCTCAAGGTCACGCATCGCATACACCACATTGAGCAAGCCTGATTTCATGTCAGACACACCTGGGCCGTAAGCTTTCTCTGCATCAACCGTCATCGGACGCTGCGCAGCGGTGCCGACAGGAAAGACGGTATCCATATGACCAATCAGCATCACATCGATCTGCTCATCGTCAGGTTTGTTGCGAATTTCAAGCCCGACACCCGCTTTGGTGCAGTCAATGCGTTTGACGTTCCAGCCACCCATCTCGAGGAACTTCTGCTCAAACTGCTGAGCGATGACCTCAATGCCCTCAGTCGTGTACGTGCCGCAATCGACATTGACTAGCGGGCGCAGCTCATCTAAATACGTTTGGAGAGAAAATGACATCGCCTCCCCCTTACACAAATAGGTTCATGACAAGCATGGCGCCAAATGCGTTGAGTACCGAAATGGCAATCATCACTGGGATGTAGCGTCCTTCAGTGCCAATTGGGCCAAGGATACGACCCATGTATTGGATCTGTGAACCCATCAAGTAGATAGCAGGCGCAAGAATCGCAATGTGCGCGCCATTGAGAATACCTTGGTCAAATAGGGTGATCACGACACCTACCGCGCCGCCCATCGACATCCATGCACCAATCAGTACCGCTGCCGCTTCACCAGGCAGACCAAATACCGCCATCACAGGCGCAAACACAATACCCATCAGATCCAAAGCACCTGTGATTTGCAACGCCGCAATGATCACAAACGCCATCAATACGTTTGGCACCGTCGATGTGGTTGCAATCACCCAGCCTTTTTTCGCGCCTTCGACGAAGATGTCCGTCACCATTGGCTTTTTCGCTTTTACGTCACCCATTATGCGATCTCCTCGGTCAGTGTTTCTTTGTTTTGCTTGTCGTCAGATTTCTCTTCTTTGCCTTCCGTCAGATTGACGTAAATGCGGAATAGGTTCGCACCAATAATCTTAAATGCGAACATCACTAATACCGCAAGGCCGATAGACGAAGTTACGGCGAGAGAGCCGTCCGCGAGCGTTAACGTAAATAGAACCGCACCAGATGAGAAGAAGTTGACAATGGTCGCGCCTGCCGTGAACTGGAACATAGTGAACACATCAGTTTCACGTTTGGTCAGTTGACCTTCGTCTTTCAGCTGACGCGTCATCGCTGCGCCTGCATCCGTACTTTGCAAAGAGGCGATCAACGCCAAGCCTGTGTTACCCGGAATACCCATGACTGGGCGAAGCAATGGTGTCAGCAGCTTGCGCGCCGCTTCCAGGGCACCGTAGTGCTCAAGCACATTGATCATACCAAGCGCGAACATCACCGTGGGAATAAGAGTTAGAGCGAAAATGAAGCCATCACGCGCACCACTACCACCGACACCACGGAAAGAAGTGGTCGCGGCTTGAACGCCATCCGCGGTTTCTGTCACGCCGTGCGCAACTTTACCGAAAGAGCCATTGAGCGTTGTAAAGTCCAAAACGCCATACCATTCATTGGATTGCATCAGACCAGAGAAAAACACAACCGCAAACGCCAGCGCAATGTAGCAGCCGATCGTTACCTTGCGTTCAGATTGAACCGGAGTCGTCATCAAGATACCTATCTATTCGTTGGGGAAAAGCGCGGCGAATGTACTCCCTAGCGACGTGCTAGATAGATGATCAAAATCAAGTAGAAGTCGGAAGGTGAGCGTAATCATTCTGTCACACTTACGATTGTGACATTGATCACATTTAGGATATTTAGCCAACAATTAGATCTCAAACAGGCATTTAATCCACCAATTAGTGATAACAAGTTGGCAATGCGGATATTAGCTCCTTTTCTTCTTTTGCCTCCACCAGTCTTTGAGTAAAGAAATCACAATAACGGAAAGCCCAATGGGGAAAACCACATTCCAAGTGACCATTGACAAAGTGGGCAGCCAACCTGCATCACTCACGTCACCAATCAGGAAGGCGCTATACAGGAAGTACAAGCCAAAAAAAAGCCCTCCTTCAAGTCGACTGACTATCGCACCTGTCAACATCAGAGGTAAGCACAACAAAGCGACACCAAGCATGATCGGAAAGTCCTGTGAGACGAGCTGCTCGTTGCCAACAAGTCCTTCACCACTAAATAGACCGGATATACCCAAAACCGCCAACAAATTGAACGTATTACTGCCAACGACGTTCCCGACAGCGATGTCTCTTTGCCCTTTGAAGCTCGCCACTATCGACGTCACGACCTCAGGAAGAGAGGTGCCGATGGCTAGAATCGTCAAACCAATCATTGCTTCGCTAACCCCAAAGGCTCGCGCAATGTTCACTGCGCTACTCACCAACAGATTCGCGCCCGCAATCAGTAGGATTAAACCAACGACGAGCCATAACGCACTCTGCCATACTGGTTGGTGCACCTGCGTCAATGAAGCGACTTCATCGTCACTCGCCTCTGCCGCTTCGGTCTCACTGCGCTTCCCCTGAACAAAAAGAAACGCGGTGTAAACAACCAATAACGCGACTAAAATCCCACAGTCCAACAGGCTTAATCGCCCATCTGTCGCCATATAGAAGACCAGCGCACTTAAACCAACCATGATGGGAACATCTTGGCGAATCAACTGCTTTGAGATGGTGAGTGGCGTAATGACGGCCGCTAAACCTAGGATAAACAGAACGTTAAAAATGTTGCTGCCGACAACGTTGGCGATCGCCAGTTCGGTCTTATTGGAAACGGCAGAATTGATACTCACAGCCAACTCGGGCGCACTGGTGCCAAAAGCGACAACCGTTAGACCAATAACCAGACTTGGAATACCCACTTTGGCGGCGAGTCTCGCCGCCCCTTTGACCAACCCGTCAGCTCCGGCAATCAACAACATCAAACCCAAAACTAAAAGAAGATAATCCATGTTTACCTCACCCACTCGAAGGCCAACTCACACCAAGAACGCATTCAGCGTTGAACAAGCTAAAATAACTCGAATTAATGAATAAAGCTCGATCAATTCGAGCCTTATCGCTTAGTACAATCGAGTGGCAACGCATGGCTGGTAACTGCGCCTTAGATATCGCCTACACAGTCGATGATTACTGGTCCAAAATGACCTCAAAACCACCATAAATAATTCGTTTACCATCGAACGGCATAGGATTTTGCTCTGGGCTCATTCGCGGATCATCCGAGATCTGTTGCCATGCCAGATCTCGAACTTCTTTTGATGGCCACACAACCCATGAGAACACCACGGTTTCGTTGTCTTGAGCTTTCACAGCCATAGGAAACGACGTCACCTCTCCATCCGGCACTTCATTCCCCCACGTTTCCACCACCCTTAAGGCACCGAAATCTTTGAACATTTCGGCGGCGATTTCTATGTGTGCCATGTATTTTTCTTTGTTCGCTGTCGGTACAGCCGCTACAAATCCATCAACGTATGTCATGATCACTCTCCTCTTATGTGGAGTAATAACCATAGCCCACCAATGCAGAAGTAGATCACTTGTTGATCACTGGCTCCGCCCCGTCAGCTGTAGACGCTCAGATACTGATTAGCGTGCAATGAGATTTGGCACAATAGAAACGCAAAAGCCCCGACAACTCATTGAGTTATCGGGGCTTTCTAAAGAAATGGCACGCCCTGTAGGAATTAAACTAGGATTTTAACTTCGTTTAATAAAGCTTAATAGTTATTTATTATCATACACTTAAGATACAAATTACCGAATTGTATATTTAACCAAAATAGCTCAAAATGGCTCTAAATTGACGCCCACGGCACCACAGAGGCACCACAGGATTTGACGGTAAGTTGTTATGGACACAGGAATAAACTTCACAAAACGTGCGTTAGAAAGCATAGAAAAACCGAAACATCGCATTACCTATAGAGACGTGGGAAGCACTAAAAGCGTTCAAGGTTTGGTGCTTGATGCCTTGGTTTCTGGCGCTAAAATCTTCCGTTTTCAGCGCAAAGTTAACGGAAAAAACATCAAGGTCAAACTCGGTGAGTTCCCTACGATGACGGTCGAGCAAGCAAGGGAAATGGCACGAAACACGGCGACCGACCTTGCCAACGGCATCAACCCAAACCAGCAAAAAAGAGAAGCCAGAGAAAGCCAAACCTTTGATGACTTGTTCGATATCTATGTTGCCTCTTTCGAGCTCGATATTAAAGCCAAGAAGCGCCGCGCCAGTAGCCTCAAATCAAACCAGACTCTTTACCGATTACACCTAAAACCTAAGCTTGGTAAAAAGGCCATCACTGATTTTGATGCCGAGAAAGCGCGGAAGCTAATGCAGGACTTATTCACCAAACACGGATACAGCAAACACAACCATTCGCTAACCTTGCTCAAATCGATGTTTAATCGAGCCTATATCGAGCCTAACCCCTTCGCTAAAATCAATAAGGTTGATGAGTCCCTTTTCAGACGCGAAAGAACCTTATCCAAGAAAGAGCTCGCGCAGTTTTTTGACTCACTGAGCCAAGAAAAGCAGATTTACCAAGATTGCATATTTTTGCTTCTGCTGACGGGTCAACGCAAATCGATGGTTCTTTCTATGCGCTGGCAAGAAATTGATCTTGATAATCGTCGCTGGATTATTCCAGCCAGTAAAAACAAGAGTAAAAAGGCTCACTCTGTTCCACTCACTCAAAAGGCAATGAGGATATTGGTTCGTCGCTCACATGAAGCTGAACTTAACCAAGAATTTGTATTCCCAAGCGCTCGAAGCCAACTCGGTCATATCACCGATAAAAGCGGGAAAGGCGGTTTCTGGCAAAGAATCACCGATCGCGTTGGCATGTACGCACCCGACAATCCGGAAAAGCATCTAACAGTTCACGACCTAAGACGCACCCTAGCCACTTTTCAAGTTACATCGGGCGGCTCAATACAGGCAACAAGTAAACTACTGGGTCACTCCAACATCAGCATAACCAATGATGTGTATGCTCATTTGTCGGACGATAGCGTGAGAGAGACGCTAGAGAAAACCGTCACCTATATGCTTGGGGACTCATTGCAGACTAAGTTAGATCGCATTAAGCAAGAGATTGATACTCTGCCTATCGAAGCAAGGCAGGAATTGATGAGCTATTTGGAACAATCTGTAGATTCTGACATTCTTACGGCTTAAGCCGCACGAAGCCTTGAATTTATTGGCTTAAGCACTTTTTGTTAGCCAAAATTGACTGGCTAACTAGCCAGTGACATTAAGCCTATTAGGTTAAAACACAGCGGCTAATCTTCCATATTTCTTTAACCCACTAACCACAAAAATTGGTTAGTGGGTTAAAGAGAATAAACAAATCAGGCTGCAATACGAACGGAAACAGGCAAGCGGTATAGAGTAGTGTTTGACCTGCCAGCCTTAGACTCAATCGCCCCTTCCTCTTGTGCCAGTCGTTTAAGTTCTTTACCCACGATTCTATTTTTATCTACGTGCACATTGATGTGTTTACACACCTCCGAAGCCGTCACCCACTCCCAAACGTACTTTTCAGGGTCATCGATTAGGAAGCGCTCAACGATGGCTTCATAGTAAGAACTTTTGGCATTGTGCTCGTTGTTGACCTTTGCGGCTAACTCAAGCTCAGTATCCGTCAAGTGCCAAGATTCACCAGACCTGTATAGCTCATAGGCTTGAAGCCAAAATTGCTTGAGTTCTGCTGGATGACGGTGGCTCAGCCTACCATTGTCATATCGCCAACCAAGGGTACGGTTTACCAGTTCCATGTCGATAGGCGCGGCCAGCTCGATAACGGCATATCGACTTGAGCCAGTTTCATCACGTAGAAAGCCAGTCACGTTAACAGTCGCAATAAACGACGTTTGACGAGGTTTCTTAATATCCTTCGCGCCATAAGGGGGTCGGACTGTATCCACCTCCTTAGTAATAAACGCCTTGAGGCTTCCTTGGCTGTTTCGAGAGGTACGCTCTAACTCACCGAGCTCAACAATCAGGCTGTTAATACAGCTAATAACTGAATCTTTAGAGTCAGGGTTGATCTCTTGCCCTTCCAAGAACGCCCCTTCAAACACGGAGGCAAATCGCTTGATAAACGCCGTTTTCCTGAACGACTGCCCGCCTTGAAGAACCGGAATCAATTTTGAGCTAAATGGTGTTTCAAATACCGATGCCACCACCGCAATAAAAAACTTTCGCATCACGCAGCTTGCAAGCTCTTTATCCTTCGCGTTCATGGCGTCAATCACAGGTGTCATACGGTCGATACCGTCCCAATTACTTTCATGCAGGTAATTGGCAAAAGGGTGGTAACTGTTGTTCTCAGCCAAAGACATAAGGTGATCGGCTAGAATCTCTTTTTTGAAGCCACCGCGAACACAAACATCAATCAACAAGCTACGTTTTTGCTCGGCTGTTTTGTCGAGCATTTGGCCATCGACAAACAACTCAACTTCCATATTCATTTTGTTGACCACTACATCGATGCCATTGCTTTTTAACAGCGCTTGTAGGTTTCTTGATGTAGGTAGCGGATTAAACCTCGCATCTAAGTCAGGGTAGTTAGGTTTCACCGTGTCGTGTAACTGGCTTACTTTTTCAACAACACAATCCATAGTCACTCCTTATGCCGTTTGTGTTTGAACTCGGCTTTCAAGGAAAGCATCAAGGTCAGCCAGTGTATAAAACACCTTACGGCCCACTTTGATAAATGGCAGGCGATAGCGTCCAGTTGATGCCCAAACGGCGAGCGTCCCTTCTGTCACACCCAAATACTCTGCTGCTGATTTACGGTTCAACTTCTTGCCGTACTTTGAAATTTCTGAATTACTCATAATTAATCTTCCTCGTTTGAAATCATCCTAATTGGATAAATTCAGACTACGAATGATCAGGTTTAACGGCAATCAGAAGAGGGGAACGGTTTTTAGTGTAGAGAGTTAAGCGACAAGCCGTCATCCCTTTGATTTAAAGGGCTGGAGCGGGAACGGATAACATAGATACTGAGTTATGTCAGAGCGCTAACATGCCCCCAAAGCCTACCATTTTAAGAACAGTAAGACCGAAATCGGCACTCAGACTTACAGTCATTCAATATCCGCTCTTTTTGGTCAAAATCTTCTTAGATTATTAAATCTAACTCCATAAATTCGAATAATCTTCAGTATGGGAAAGCTCAATTTTACTGTAACTTTTGGTATCATGTATTCGAAATAAATTTCAACACGGTCACTAGGATGAACTACTACGATAAAAATGCTCGAGCGTTTTATGATGGAACCATCAATGTTGAAATGGATAGCTTATATGAGGAATTCCTGCCGCATCTAAAATTAGGAAGTTTCATACTTGATGCTGGTTGTGGTTCAGGTCGTGATGCATTAGCTTTCAAAGCTCGAGGGTTTAAAGTTCATGCTATTGATGCAAGTAACAAGCTTGCGTTGTTAGCCCAAAGCCTTATTGAACAACCCGTCGAAGTAACAACATTCCAGAAATTTCAGTCGAAGTCTTCATTCGACGGCATCTGGGCTTGTGCGTCATTACTCCATTTACCTTTAGCCGAACTACCAATTGCATTCAACAATCTTGCTGGAAGCCTAAAAGCTAAAGGGCTGTTCTATTGCTCATTCAAGTATGGGAATGATGAAGTCAACCGAGATGGTCGTAATTTTACAAATCTGAACGAGACCTTACTTGAAATAGTGCTTCAAGATAGCCCGCTAAGAATACTAAAAACATGGAAAACGTCAGACTTGCGTCAAGGGCGAGAGAACGAAAAATGGCTCAACGCAATTCTCATTAAAGAGAAATAGTATTAAGTTGGAATCAAGAATGACCATCCAGTTTTCAAATAACAGTACAGAACTCGAAACTTTCCGAACAATTATTCTATACGGCGCAAATACTGCCAGCTACAAATTTGCTTTAGGTCAAGCCTTACTTGAACTACCTATAGAAAAACGGAGTTTCATTAGACTCGATGAGCTCGCTGTTCCCTTTTACAAACATATAGTACAGCATGTCCTATCAGGCAAGAAGCAAACCAGCGCTAAGTCATCAAAATATCTTTACGCGTGTCAGCTCTTCTCTGAAGGCAAACTAACTGAAGATGAGATAATCTCATTAACGGTTTCAACAGGTTTCCAATATGTAATTGACGCTTTTCCCAAGTTAAAAAAGCAATACGGCCAAGGAGCAAAATTTTATACAAAATCAGTAGTAGACAATGTCAAAGGTATCACTATAGATGATTCATTATATCGTTTGAGAGAGCTCGCTCAGGCAAGCAACTTGTCTGAAGAAGTTGAAGGGCGTTGGAACCTTGTAGAGTCATCTTGGGATGCCAAGGGAGACAAGTTGATCATTGAGTATGATGACACTGAAAAGCTTTTCTGCGGACGACGCATTAAATCAAATAAATCATACCTTAATAGTCATATACGAGCCCCTGTAACACACGCCCGTAAGCCTTTGAGCGGCTATCAAAAAGGTAAGTGTTTTTACTGCTTTGATGACATTAGTATCGTACCTAACCAACCAAATACGGCAGCCGTCGATCATTTTTTCCCAATCAGCCTACAATACCAAGTTGGAACTGACATAAACCTCAACCTCAACGGTATTTGGAACCTAGTTCTTACCTGCAAAGACTGTAATGGTGAAGAAGCATGGTCTAAATGGGCTCACACACCCGATTACTCTCTTCTCCCAGCATTAATACGGAGAAATGATTATTACATCAGTAGCAAGCATCCATTAGGTGAAACAATTCAATTAGAGACAGGAAACACTGCATCGCAGCGCAAAAATTACATTAAAGAAGTATTCAAAGTTGCAAAACAAGCTACACCTTACGAGTGGAAACCTCGATTACTTAAGGGATCTCCTTTTTAATCCAGCTTAGTGGTCAGCATCAGCACACCTTTGGGAAAAATTTTTAGGTGTGCTGATCTAAACTAATTCGTTCACATTAGAAGATATATATTGAAACCTTAAACGTTCGGTTACTCGAAGCTGGAAAACCAAAGAAAGTGGCGATTATCGCTTGCGTTCGCAAGATTGTGGTCATCTTAAACTCCATGCTTCGAGATGGCGTCATGTGGGACCAAAACATCGCCCAAAATAAAGGATTGACGCCATAGTCGTTTGTTATGCTACTACTTTAGAAGTAGTACCTTACACCAGCATAAGCACCTGATAGGTTTACATCGATATCATTTCCAGCTCGGCTGATTGATGTAAATGTAGCACGATAGCCCAAGTTTAAATCAACGCCTTGCTTTAAACGTGTACCAACTTCCAAACCCGCTTGGTAGCCTGTTTGAGATTCTGAAATGCTGATATTGTTTCCAGAGCCATCTATTGATACATGACCGATGCCTGCCATAGGCGCTAAGTACAAATTACCGAAGTCGTACAGTACAAATAGTTTTGCTTTCAGATTCACAAAGAAAGCATCACCGTCAACTTTCAAAGTCCCTGTATTATCAACTTCACCAAACGTCCTATATTCTGCTTCTACACTCGTTTTTACTAGCGAATGCGTATTGAATTCATAACCCGCTAAAAAATTGAACCCAATATCTGCAGATTCGTCAGCCGATTCACCATTGATGCTAACATCAACATTATTTGCCGCAGTTAAATCTGCGCCTACATAAAACTGATCGCCAGTCTTTTTGACAAAGTCATCAGGCTTTGCAATGGAAGGTGAGCTAAATAAAAGCAAAGAACCTACGATCAAGCCAGCTGTGTTTTTCATAATTAATACCGATACTTAAAACCGAAATTATATCAGAAATCCAAACTTATGGAACACCGTATAGACAAGGTAGCATAACGCCCAATTAAGGTGTGAAGCACGCTACCACGGTACTTAATTTGAACACCCTAAACACTGAACCTCACCCGAGCCAAAAATGCCAAGCGTGCTGAATCACTCTTAAATGATTTTTAGCTGTTTTCTTTTGCCACAAGGTCTTTGAACCTTTGTAAGATACCTTCGACCATATCGACGTATTTGTGCATTGATTCTACTAATTCTTCATCTCGTTCTATTACATCTTCGTCCAAGCACAGTTTTAATGATGGATTGAATGATTGCCCAACCCTGACATTTCCAGCTGGAGGTAAACTCATCAATACCATTCCATCTCGAATTGGACCACAATGTAAATTTTGAATTGTTAGCATTGGTCCAGAAACGCCATTCATTTGAAAATTTTTTATCCCTGCGTAGTGTGCGACTGGAACGAGTGATTTATGCTTGTCAGTAATATCAAGATCATGTAACGAGCGAAGTAACTTATTACCACCTGTATAAGGTTTTAAATCTCTAACGATATCGACAACCCCCTGACCTGCTTTGTCAATACGTCTCTTCTTAATCATTTGCTCGAGACCATAAGCGTCATTTCCAAAAGGAAAGTACACATTTTTTGCATCCTGACCAGCATGTTCTACTAACTCGGTAGCTAGAAGGTCTAAAGAAGCTCTTAAATTATGGATTACGTCCCCAATTATTGCTGCAAAAATCATGGGGATATCATGCTTTACTCGAAGCGTCCAAAGGTGATTACTACCACCATCTTCACTCTCAACAACCACTTTAAATGGCTTTGATTTTATATAATCCACTAACTGATTTTCTAGTTCTCGAATATGACTTTTTGCCCTGACTATTTTTAATTCCGTACCTACAAACGTTGTCATTTTAATACTCCATCATGGATATTATTATCGGCTTCATTTGAAAACTGCTAACGCCCAATTAAGGTGTGGTAACGCTACCACGAAACTCAATCAGACCACTGTAAACACCATACTCAAATTTAGAATCAAAAATCCCAAGCGTTAGGAATCACTCTTAAATTGTTTGTTATAGCTCTATGCACCAAACCCTATTAAAGTTCCACCACCATGCATTGAGTTACGCGAAAAAGTGTTACCGCCAACTTTTAATGAAGAACTATCGCCGTACAAATTAAGACCTAGAGGGCGTAAGTCTAATTTATCAACAGCTACAACATCTTGAGACGGTGCTTTAGCTGATAAGACCGTTTCGCCAGAGATTAGTACCGTAATTTTGTTGTTCTGGGTTACGACTTTTATTGCTGGGTGTAATGATTTGTTTTTCTCTACTACGGGAACCAATTCATTGGTAGACGAATCAGCTACAGCTTTGATCCAAACTTGAGGAATACTACCCTTACCTATTAGTACTGGAATGTCCCCACCAATAGATACCAAATTTCCACCGCCAGTTAATGTGTTGCTACATATAGTGAGCTTTTTAAGTGGCTTGTAACCATCAGGAAGCTTATTGTCCATTGTTACCTCCGAGCACTCTTCTTCTTGTAGGAGCACTTTCAAAGTGCTTCTCTATCTTTTTCATGACTAATTTTCGGCTATCTTTTAAGTACAAACCAACCAAATAAAGAACGATAGTTGCCCCTCCGCCAAAAGCCAAAGCAATCCACTCACCTTTAATAATTATGGTGTAATCAGAATATCCCTTGCCGAGTAAATTTAACGCAAACCCAAAGGTAGTTAAGCCGATACTATTTGCCCAGTTATATGTAACGGGTTTACCATTTTTAAGTCGCTCAAATTCGACTTCTCGCAATAAATAGTCTGCTTGCCAAGTGCCGATATCACCACCGGTCATTAAGTCATCGACTATTTGAGTTTCGGTAATTTCTAAGTCACTTATTTCTTTTTTTACCATAGAACTTCCAACGTTAATTAAAACTAAAAAAGCTATAACGCCCGCTTAAGTTGTGAGTAACGCGCCACTGAACCTAGCTTGAATACCGTAATCACATAAGCCTAACTTGACGCCAAAAGTGCCGAGCGTTACGAATCGACTTAAAGCGTTTGTTAGCTATTTGATAAATGAATTACTTGCTTCATACTGCTTTTCCATTTTGTTGGAGTATGACTTTAATTCAGCTAGATAATGCGAAATATTCTTTGAATCTTCTTTACCAGCTACATAGTCCATCGTTGTTTCATCAATGGTGAGAACAAAATTTGGATGAAACTCTGACTGGTAGGTAACTTTGGTTGTTAAACTGATCGTCGCATCTTTAGTCCAAGTTACACTGTCAATTGATAACGGTTCTTCTTTGTTTTTTTCTCTGCTCTTGTTAATTTCGTCAATCGTACTCTTGAGATCATCATAAGCAGAAGAGTAAAGATTTTTAGTGTTTGCATAAACTGAGGTAGATGCACGGTCATCACCTACAAATGTAACCTCGTATGTTGAACTCAGTGTTTCACGGTAGACTTCACCAAGTCTAATTTTCCCAGAAGTTAATTCAATAACATTTCCAAATTGCTTGAAGCTATTAATTTGCTCTATGCCTAACAACCCTGAAGCTGCTACAATCGATGCGCCCAATACCAACATTCTTTTCATATTCTTATCCTATTATATGTAAAAGCTTCAATTAAAATAGCTAACGCCTTGCTAAGTAGCCGCTAACAACCACGACTCTCACGCAAAGCCACCTTAATCACAGAACTCAACCAAACCAAAATCGCCGAGCGTTAACTGGGTTGAGCAATTTGTTAGCCATTCAACTCACCGAGTAGCGCTTCAGCCAAACTTATACTTGCCTCTAACTGTTCATAGTCAAAGTTTTCGGTTGTAGAATGCACCTGATGATTTCGAATCATTCTCAGTTTTGTAAGCCGTTCAAATTGCTCCCAACTGATTTCACCAGTTTTCTCGAGTTGCTCCCACTTAAACGTGTGACCAGCAGAAATATTGTGTTGTTTGAACTTTGCATGGATGGTTGATTCAAGCTGGTTCCACAACAATATTAGGTTTTCAATGCTTACCGCTTTGTTTACTTTCTCGGTTTCGACACCAAATAAGTTATTCAGTAATACCGCTGCAATTTGTCGATACGCTTTTAAGTAGCGACTATCAACAGATAAGCCTGTACCGTCATGGTAAAGTTGATTCCTAATTCTGTGGTAATGCTCTATATCTCCCTCGTCTAAGCCTATTAGCTTACGTGAAGCATATTTGAACAGAAGTTCGACCATTTTGGGGAAACTATTACCTGCCTCATCTTTTTCCTTACGAGGAAACTTGAAACCAGATAATTTTTCAGGTAATGACAAGAACGTTCGTATCGACGTTTCAACTGAGTTATCAATGCTTATGAAAGCTATCCGCGAATCGAATGCTGAACCCAACTCAATATGAGAATCTGCATGACGAAGCAATTCTAATGCTCCAGAAGCCCAAGTATTTTCCATCGATACTCCAAATTTACTGCGGTATGGCTAACGCTTTATATACGGCAACAAGCCGCCTTTCCAACTCGCATCCTTCCGCCTAATACTTCCACCCACTAAGACGCTGCACTAATAAATAACCGAAAATCAGAGTATTAGTAAACGGCCCATTATGAGACCTGTTGGATACTATAGCAAATCCCCGTCTATCATGTATATGACGGCATTGACTGCTAATTTTGACTTTAACTAGGCCTTATACACTTGAAGATTCAACTTCCCTTGCATACGAGCATGAGCTCTTTTTATAAGGTTGATGCTGAATCGTATTAACAATAGGGCTTTAGGCTATGTGGCGTCTCGGCGGTGCTAGATTGGATTCCTCAACGAGTGAGTTTAGCTTTTCGGTCAACTCTGAATATCTGGCGGTATAGCGAGCATGAGTCACCCAAGATCTTTGCCCAACGTTTAGTACATAGTCCATCACCAGTGATTTAAATGATTCATGCTCTTTATGGTCAAAACTATCGTAAAGGTCTTGCAAGGGCTCTAAATCAATATCCACAATTGAAACGGCACTAAAATTTTCGTTTCCCCCAATCATTGGCCTGCCGTGATAACTAAAGTGGATACCGACCAAATACCCATTTATGCGACAAAGGATATCGAGCTCTGAGTAGTGCCCCGAAGGCTCGACTTCAAAATCATCAATCGTTAAATGATGTGCTTGAGTCACATATCCAGAGACGGTGACCTCCCTTCCGTAATCATCTCTCTTTTCTAATTCAAGCTTCCAATCAGGCAACTGTATCTCAAACTGGTCCAGATCCTTTAAGCATTGCTTAATCACAAGCCTTGCGACCACACAGAATGAATATTGACACTCTATCGGCTCACCCGTTTCATCTTTCGACTTTTTGTCGTGGGCAAAGTGGTGGATCATTTTATCCGGATTGGGCCCTTTTTTAGCCACAAGGTTTTGTTTGCAACTTGGACAAACACAACCACATGCTCTACCCCGTTGCACCTCACTAATGTCTAGGTATTTATCATCCTTCAAGCCAAACGGTATCAGCATCCCTCTCTTCCCTTCACGTTTGTGAATTGTCGGTGGCTAGCGTCGACTTTTCTTGAGTTGACGAATATCCTTGTCCAACGCATCCATTTTAGGGACTCTCATACGCGCTACCTGTTTCTGTCCGTTTTTCAGAGTAATTTCAACCTCCAAGAGATCTGATTCGTGTTCTGTGTCACCTGTCGAGATCTCCTTCGTTTTACCCCAAAAATACCTGAGGTAGTGAGTTCTAACACTAGCGACACCGTCAAAAGAAAAGCCACCTTTGAGGCAAATCGTAAGAAAGGAGAAAAATTCAGACTCTTTCGTGGTTTTCACTACTTTGCCCCATGAACGCCACAGATCTGTCAGGGCTTGATAGCGACGAAAGTCCCTGCTTTTGGGAGTCGTAACCCGCGTTACTTGTTCATTGGAATCAAAATCCACCTCTGATACGTAGACACCTTGTTGCTGAGCGTGAACTCCCTCTAATGTCTCAGCTATGGTGCTTAATAGGGAGCGTGACCAAGCTACTTTGCTTTGAAGTTGCCGCTCTATTTCGTCATAGAAATTGGGATCGGTATTTCTGATATCGTCAAAGCCTGACTGTGCTTGTTGCAACGCTTTAGATAGGCGCTTAATTGACGAAAGATCGGTGTCACTTGGAATTTGGATTAGTATGTTTTCACACTCTTTCACTTGATGAACATCAAGCCCGATACTCATCAACTCGTCTGTCTGTTTTTGGCTCAACCCTGCCACTGCAAACTCCATGCAACTTGTTACTTAATAGCTCAGTTGTAGAAGGTATCATTTTGTATAGATGAAGCAAGCGATCGGATAGACAAAAAGAGAGTGATGTTTCGAAAAAAGCGAAGAGTCGAAAATAGGTGGGGTTTAACAAAAGTTGATAAAAATAGATTTCAGCGGCACCACAGAGGCACCACAGAAAAACGAAAAGCCCGATAACTCATTGAATTATCGGGCTTTTTTCGGATATATGGCACGCCCTGTAGGATTCGAACCTACGACCACATCCTTAGAAGGGACGTGCTCTATCCAGCTGAGCTAAGGGCGCGCTACAGGGACAGGATTATACGAGTTCGAGGTCTTAACACAAGACCTTTTCGTATCATTATGATCTAAGTGACTAAAAAAGGGGCATTGGCGGTTAAGGTGTTTAAAAACAACTCAAAGCAAACGTTTGCTTATGGATGTTCATTCAATTATTTGCGACAATGCGCGACAAATTATTCGCCATTGTGATTAAAGGAAAGTCATGACTGCTCAAAATATCGATGGAACACTGATTTCTCAAACCGTCCGTTCCGAAGTCGCGGCTCGTGTGAAAGCGCGCCTAGACGCTGGGTTACGTGCCCCTGGCTTGGCTGTGGTTCTCGTTGGTGAAGATCCGGCATCACAAGTGTATGTCGGCAGCAAACGCCGCGCGTGTGAAGAGGTGGGCTTTGTGTCTAAATCGTTCGACCTCCCTGCCACCGCAAGTCAAACTGAGCTGCTTGCACTGATTGACACACTGAACGCTGACGATGAGATTGACGGCATCTTGGTTCAACTTCCGCTACCAGCGGGAATCGACTCTACCGCCGTGCTTGAACACATTCATCCAGAGAAAGACGTCGATGGCTTCCACCCTTACAACGTGGGCCGCCTAGCGCAGCGCATTCCAAAACTGCGCTCTTGTACGCCGAAAGGCATCATCACCCTGCTTGATCGCTACAACATCGATCTTCGTGGCAAACACGCAGTGGTGGTTGGCGCGTCCAACATTGTCGGTCGACCAATGACATTGGAGCTCCTGCTTGCGGGCTGTACCACCACGACTTGTCACCGTTTTACTCAAGATCTAGAAGGTCATGTACGTCAAGCGGATCTGGTGGTCGTTGCGGTAGGTAAACCTAACTTTATTCCAGGTCACTGGATCAAAGAGGGAGCGGTCGTGGTCGATGTCGGTATCAACCGCTTGGAGTCAGGCAAGTTGGTGGGTGATGTGGAATACGATAAAGCCAAAGAGCGCGCCAGCTTTATTACGCCAGTCCCTGGTGGTGTTGGGCCAATGACGGTGGCGAGCTTGATTGAGAATACTATGCTAGCGTGTGAGCAATTTCATACCAAATAACTAGCGCCCTATCCTTCCTCAGAGCAGCGCTTCTTCTCGCGGCTCTGAGGCTGTTTTAGCGACATTGACATTACCCGACCCGGCTTCTTTGGCGAGATACATCGCTCTGTCCGCCACTTTCAAACACTGACTTAAGGTCATCTTCTCATTGTTAAATGAGATACCCGCACTGGCGCCAATCTCAACGTGAATATTGTTCAGTGATTGCAAATGGTGACCATAAAAGAGCGCGACCACTTGCTCTGCCAAATCAACCACCTCTTGCTCCGACTCATAATCGCGCACAAAAATGGCAAACTCGTCACCGCCCAAGCGGGCAATGTCGTATTTTTGCAGTCTCTCGCCCAACGCTTGCTGCGCGATGGCTTTGGTTTGCTTGGCAAAATCGTACAACACGTTGTCACCGACATCGTGACCATAACGGTCATTGACCGCTTTAAAGTTATCTAAGTCGAGGTAAATGATCGCGGTGTGCTTGTTTTCATCAAGGCGGGTCGCGTGAGACAATACCGACATAAAGCTCGCTCGGTTCGCCAGTTGGGTGAGCGAGTCAATGTAAGCCAGTTCTTGAATGCCCTCTTGATCCATTTTCAAAATATAGTCGTCCATTTGACTTTGAAAATAGATCACGATGTGACACATACCTGACATCGCGACCAAGGTTAATACCAAGCGAAACCCTACATGGTATGGGTACGGAAACTGCGCCAAGCCAAAGGCGAAGATCAAGGAAGTAAGGACAATATTCAGTACCGAGAGCCCCACTCCAACACGAAAACTATTGATGAATATGCCGATGGCAGACAGTGGGTAGACCCACATAATGCCAGTACCTTCATACCCTCCAGTAAAAATAAGATACAAACTCAAGGAGTAGATCATAAAAGATAGCCCAGCAAGACCAAAGCGATGTTGCAGGTTAATCATTTTGATGGTGACGATGCCAACCAAGGAGTAAAAGGCCAGCGTTGTGCCCAGCTCAATATCGCCGCGATAAAAACTATAGACAGAGAAGGCCGCAAGGAAGGAGACACCTAAGACAGCGAGCACCCGAATCATCATCATCTGGCGCTGCTGTTTCATTAAGACGACTTCGGATAATTTATCCGCTACAAAGTGGTGTACGTTCATCGCGCTCCAGTCATTGCTACAAAACCAATCACTTATTTAGATAATGCTACATTATTTATTGTCAATCAAATATAGACACCGTCAAGCTAAGCGCAACTGAATGTAGGAGGATTCGTCGTTTTTGTTTACCGCATCACATCACAATTGCATCCGCAAGGTGTGAAACAGCCAGCGCAAAGTAGTAAGACCGGTTCCATTTCATTAGTACGTTATAGTTATTGTAGACCAAATAAACACGCCCATTCCCATCATCGGGTGCGATCAACCAGGCTTGGATATCTTGGTCGAGCTTAGGTAGCGGTCGGCCATCAAAACGGTTAATCCCCATTGACGCCCACTGTTGCAAATATTTGGCTTTGTCCGGCGCTCGCCCTTGAATTGACGTATCAAACCCAGCGGGAAGCGTCACTTGACGTCCCCAGGTGTAGGTATCGTCCCAACCGGATTGACTTAAATAATTGGCCGCCGAAGCAAACACATCCGCTTCTGTCGTCCAGATGTCTTTTTTACCATCACCGTTACCATCCGCAGCAAAGGCTAAAAACGAGCTTGGCATAAACTGGCACTGGCCCATCGCCCCTGCCCATGAGCCTTTAAAGTCATCAAAAGCAATATGGCCCTGCTCTAGAATCTGTAACGCGGCCATGGTTTCACTGCGAAAGAAGGCCTCACGGCGGCCGTCGTACGCCAAGGTCGCGAGTGCATCAATGACGGGGTAATTGCCGGTAAATTTTCCGAAGTTACTCTCAACGCCCCACAGCGCAACAATAAAGCGCGGCTGCACACCATATTGCTCGCCAATGCGAGTCAACTCAGTGTGGTGCTTTTGGTAAAGAGCTTTGGCTTGATCGATTTTCCATTTTGGTACGGCACGTGGAATGTACTCATCTAAGGTCAGTTTTTTCTCTGGCTGATTCTTATCGGCCGTCACGGCGCGTGGTTTATGAGTCACATTGGCAAATGCCTCATCGATGACGGGCTGAGCAATCCCCATCGCTTTGGCTTCATTTCTGAGTGTTTGGATGTAATCATCAAATGACACCTCACTCGCAGACACTGACGTTGCCAACACAGTGCCTGAAAGTGTCAATCCTAGAACAGCTGACAGTATTGTTTTCACATTGCCCTCCTTGAGCAATTTTAGCGAGTCTTTAGAACTATGAATTATTCGACTGCTGGCGAGCTTTTTTCTGCTCTTTGTATTCATCAAGCAGGTTTTTCGGTGGGGGTGGCAGTTGCAAAAAGAAGCCCTCATCTTGCATGGATTGCTTCACTTTTTCGATGTCGACTTGTGCTAACTTGCGCCCGTCGAGCTTAACCATCATCACCATTGTAGGTTTACCGAACATCTGCATCAGTGTGTCAGGAACTTGCGAAAAATCGTCCTTTTTCGGTAAGTAGAGGTACGCGCCCTCTTTTTTTGAACTCTTATAAATTGCACAAAGCATGTCTATGTTTTTATCTCATTGTCATTAAACGTCAATGTTTCGCTATTTTTGAGAGCAAAACACCCAATTGAGCGCAAGATAACTTGCTGAGCTTAGGGAGGGAATATAACATGAGTCCCCTAGTCCCAAGCAACGCCCTTAAGAGGTTGCCACTTACCTATATGTCGAATATGACCGAGCCCAATACAAGCAGGCCACAGACCATTGGGTCAGAGAGCGTCACCGCTCCATCCAAACCGTCCCAATCATCCAGCGCCGCTTCGCCTGACTTGAAAGGCAGTAGTTTCACCTTGTCCGTTTTGCACCTTAGCGATAACGATGTCGACAAATGCATCGACTTCTTACAACAGAAAGTGCAAACGGCACCTGCGTTTTTTGCTCACGCACCTGTGGTGATCAATATTTCAAAGGTGGCGGGCGAATTGGACTTTGTAAAGCTAAAGCAAGGCATCGCCCAAGCGGGCATGATACCTGTTGGGGTGACGGGATGCCCAGACAAACGTACACAAAACTTAGCGTCTGACGCTAAGTTCGCCGTGATGACGGCAAGCAAGTCCCCCACACAAGCGCCCGCGACCTTAGCGCCCACCAAAATTGTGCGCACCCCGGTGCGCTCTGGGCAACAGATTTACGCCAAAGACGCGGATTTAGTGGTACTCAATCATGTCAGTGAAGGCGCCGAAGTGATTGCCGATGGCTCAATTCATATCCATGGCACTTTGCGTGGTCGCGCTATTGCAGGGGCCAGTGGCAACACGGGCGCCGTCATCATCTGTAACAAACTCAATGCAGAATTGATGTCTATTGCTGGGCACTACTGGCTTACGGAACAGTTTGCCGAGGAATATTGGCAACAGAAAGTGATGTTCAGCTTGAGCGACGATTCACTCAAATTCGAGCTGTTAACAATTTAATAGTTTAAAGGAACCAACGAATGGCACGCATTATTGTTGTCACATCAGGAAAAGGCGGCGTAGGGAAAACCACCTCTAGCGCTGCTATCGCTTCAGGCCTTGCGATGAAAGGCAAAAAAACCGCTGTGATCGATTTTGATATTGGTCTGCGTAACCTTGACTTGATTATGGGTTGCGAACGTCGCGTCGTGTACGACTTTGTTAACGTCATCAATGGCGAAGCAACGCTCAATCAAGCGCTGATCAAAGACAAACGTACCGACAACTTGTTCATCTTGCCCGCCTCTCAAACTCGTGACAAAGACGCCCTCACCATAGAAGGCGTACGCCGAGTGCTCGATGACATGGATAAGATGGGTTTTGAATTCATTATCTGTGACTCACCAGCAGGCATCGAGCAAGGCGCTTTGATGGCGTTGTACTTTGCTGATGAAGCAATTGTCACCACCAACCCAGAAGTCTCTTCTGTACGTGACTCCGACCGTATCCTGGGTATTCTCGATTCTAAATCCCGTCGCGCAGAAGAAGGCTTAGAGCCGGTGAAACAGCACCTGCTACTCACGCGCTACAACCCTGCGCGCGTAAATCAAGGTGAAATGCTCAGCGTGGAAGATGTCGAAGAGATCTTGCACATTTCCCTGCTCGGCGTGATCCCGGAGAGCCAAGCGGTTTTGAATGCCTCTAACAAAGGGGTGCCGGTCATCTTCGACGACGAGTCCGACGCCGGTATGGCCTATAATGATACGGTTGAGCGTCTTCTCGGTGAGCAAGTGGATTTCCGCTTCCTCACAGAGCAGAAGAAAGGGATTTTTAAACGACTATTTGGAGGCTAATTAGGCATGTCATTACTTGAGTTTTTCCGCCCGCAGAAAAAGAGCTCTGCGAATTTAGCCAAAGAGAGACTGCAAATCATTGTGGCCGAGCGTCGCAGTCAAAACGACCCTGCGCCGTCTTATCTGCCTCAGCTTAAAGAAGATATTCTGAAGGTCATTGCGAAGTATGTCGACATTGACCCATCGATGGTCGACCTGTCGTTTGAGCACAAAGATGACGACATCTCCGTTCTCGAGCTCAACGTCAAACTGCCAGACGAAGAGAAATAGCCTGATTGGGTAGGCTATTGGAGATGAGTAATGAGCCGATGCAATTGCATCGGCTTTTTTACGCCACCAATATGAATAGCACCAACATGGATAGCACAAAATATGAGCAGACAAACAAAAGCCCCAGCACAGGGCTAGGGCTCGATTTCAAAGCGTAGGTTTCGTGCTAGCGAAAACCTATCTCAACGTGACGGCTTACTTATGCGTCCGCTTTTTCTTTCTTCGCTTTTGGTGCTGCTTTCGCTGCTTCTTGATCCGCTTTCTTCTTGATAACAGTTGTACCTTCGAAAGTTTCACCTTCAACGAATGCTTTACCGTAGTAAGAAGCTTTTAGAACTTCTTTCAGCTCAGAGATTAGAGGGTAGCGTGGGTTCGCACCAGTACATTGGTCATCGAACGCTTCAACCGCTAGCTCATCTAGCTTCGCTAGGAAGTCAGCTTCAGCAACACCCGCCGCTTGGATTGACGCTGGAATGTCTAGGTCTTGTTTCAACTCATCCATCCACGCTAGTAGACGTTCAATCTTCTGAGCAGTACGGTCACCTTCTTGGCTTAGGCCTAGGTGGTCAGCAACCTCAGCGTAACGACGACGTGCTTGTGGACGGTCGTATTGAGAGAATGCAGTCTGCTTAGTTGGGTTGTCGTTCGCGTTGTAACGTACCACGTTAGAGATCAGTAGTGCGTTCGCCAGACCGTGTGGTAGGTGGAACTCAGCACCAATCTTGTGCGCCATAGAGTGACATACACCTAGGAATGCGTTCGCAAATGCTACACCAGCGATAGTTGCCGCGTTGTGTACTTTCTCACGAGCGATTGGGTCGTTTGCACCGTTCGCGTAGCTTGAAGGTAGGTACTCTTTAAGCATCTTAAGTGCTTGTAGAGCTTGACCATCAGAGTACTCATTGGCAAGAACTGATACGTAAGCTTCTAGAGCGTGAGTCACAGCATCGTAACCACCGAATGCGGTTAGAGACTTAGGCATGTTCATGACTAGATTAGCATCAACGATCGCCATCTGAGGTGTTAGCTCGTAGTCAGCAAGTGGGTACTTAGCACCAGTTTCGTCATCAGTTACTACCGCGAATGGTGTCACTTCTGAACCTGTACCTGAAGTTGTGGTGATACAAACAAGCTCAGCTTTTTTACCCATTTTAGGGAACTTGTAGATACGTTTACGGATGTCCATAAAGCGCATTGCAAGCTCTTCAAAGTGCGTTTCTGGGTGCTCGTACATTACCCACATGATCTTCGCCGCATCCATTGGTGAACCACCACCAAGTGCTAGGATAACGTCAGGCTGGAAGCTTTGCATCGCTTCAGCACCTTTCTTAACCACTGATAGCGTTGGGTCAGCTTCAACGTCGAAGAACGTTTGTACTTCCATACCTTGTGCTTTCAGTAGTTGTACTACGTCATCCGCGTAACCGTTGTTGAATAGGAAACGGTCAGTAACAAGGAATGCGCGTTTCTTACCTTCTAGGTCGCTAAGCGCGATTGGAAGGCTACCACGACGGAAGTAGATAGACTTAGGTAGTTTGTGCCACAACATGTTTTCAGCTCGCTTCGCTACAGTTTTCTTGTTGATTAGGTGCTTAGGACCTACGTTCTCAGAGATAGAGTTACCACCCCATGAACCACAACCTAGAGTTAGAGAAGGTGCAACGTTGAAGTTGTACAGGTCACCGATACCACCGTGAGTCGTCGGGATGTTGATTAGGATACGAGCTGTTTTTAGCTTGTCGCCAAAGTAACGGATACGGTCTGCGTTTGTGTCTTGGTTAGTGTATAGACCAGAGGTGTGACCGATACCGCCGATTTCAACCATAGTCACCGCTTGAGCAACCGCATCTTCGAAGTTGTCTGCACGGAACAAGCCAAGCGTTGGAGAGAGTTTCTCGTGAGCAAATGCGTCCTCGTAAGACACTTTACCAAGACCTTCACCAACAAGCACTTTCGTGTCAGCAGGAACTTTCACGCCCGCCATCTCAGCGATTGCTGCTGCTGGCTGACCAACGATCTTCGCGTTCAATGCGCCGTCGATAAGTAGAACTTTACGTACTTTATCCGCGTCAGCTTTGCTTAGTACAACCGCTTTGTGCGTTGCGAAACGCTCTTTCACTTCGTCGTAAACTTCGTCAACAACGATTGCTGCCTGCTCAGAAGCACACACTACGCCGTTATCGAATGTTTTAGACATTAGGATAGAAGCCACTGCACGTTTAACGTCAGCCGTTTCATCGATAACGACAGGAACGTTACCTGCACCAACACCGATTGCTGGCTTACCAGAAGAGTAAGCGGCTTTAACCATGCCTGGACCACCAGTAGCAAGGATAAGTGCGATGTCATCGTGCTTCATTAGCGCATTTGATAGCTCAACAGATGGTTGGTCAATCCAACCGATGATATCTTTTGGAGCACCCGCTGCTACTGCTGCTTCTAGAACCAGTTTCGCTGCATCGTTGGTTGAGTTTTTCGCACGTGGGTGTGGTGAGAAGATGATGCCGTTACGAGTCTTCAAAGAGATAAGAGATTTGAAGATCGCTGTAGAAGTTGGGTTTGTGGTAGGTACGATACCGCAGATGATGCCCACAGGCTCAGCGATAGTCATAGTACCTAGGTTGTCATCCTCTTCTAGGATGCCACAGGTCTTTTCGTCTTTGTATTTATTGTAGATAAACTCAGAAGCGAAGTGGTTCTTGATTACTTTATCTTCAACAATACCCATACCAGATTCTTCGACCGCTTGTTGTGCTAGCGGGATACGAGCTTGGTTCGCAGCAAGAGAAGCAGCACGGAAGATTTGGTCAACTTGCTCTTGAGAGTAAGTTGCGAACTCTTCTTGCGCTTTCTTAACGCGTGCAATCATTGCATCTAGCTCGGCTATATTAGTAACAGGCATAGGGAAATCTCCTAAAATTAACAAATATTAAAAACTTTTTATTAAGCCAACTGCATGCTTATCTTGGGCAGTCAATCACAGCTTTCTTAGTAAATTGCTTTCAGGGCTGAGTATATTATTTCAGGTTGTGAAAAAAATTGACCCAGATCAGTTCTGAAAAACTATTTACCTAGTTAGTGGTACGCGAATCGCACAAATCACCATAAGCCACTAATTTATAAAGACTTAAATCACAAATCCGAACTGAATAAAATAAAAGCAATCAATCTATCGAACTCATTGAACAAGCATAAATTGTAAAAAAGTTTCATTTTTTGACCACAAACTTACATGTGATTCACAAAATTCGTGCTACTCACACTACAAGTTACGTCATTTTCAGATGAAATGGCGTCTTGAAGACATGATTTTGTGGCAAACTTAACAACATCGTAAAACTGTAGCTCATCTTACGCCTCTTTTGGTTAACAAAACATGTCAGGCGCGATCCCTTTGTCAGGAATAATTAGAAATTCTCAGTCATGGTATAGGCGACAGATTAGCTTTTTTCATTCGTTATCTGCGTGAATTTAGACTATATTCCGCGTGACTTTTTTACCCCTTTGCCTAATGTGGACATGCTTAGATGCAAACCTTTGAATTAGCGATTTTTTTACAGTTTTTTCTCGGTTTAGTCGCCGCCGTTAACCCGGTGGGGATCATGCCGGTGTTTGTCTCGTTAACCGGTCATATGACCATCGAAGAGAAACACAAAACCGCAACCACAGCCAACGCGGCGGTCGCGGTTATTCTGATCGTCTCTCTACTCGGCGGGCAGATGTTGCTCGATATGTTCAGCATTTCTCTCGATTCGTTTCGTGTGGCAGGCGGTTTACTGCTGCTGAGCATCGCCTTTTCGATGATGAGCGGTAAGCTCGGTGAAGATAAGCAGAACAAGCAGGAAAAATCGGAGTACGTCAGCCGCGAACAAATCGGTGTTGTGCCATTAGCGATGCCGCTAATGGCCGGTCCTGGTGCGATCAGTTCAACCATCGTTTATGGTTCACGCTACCCGGGCATGATGGATACCACAGGTATCATCATTACCATCGCGGTGTTTTGCTTGTGCTCTTGGCTGCTGTTTCGTTCTGCGCCTTTGATCGTGAAATTCCTTGGCCAAACCGGCATCAACGTGATTACGCGTATCATGGGCTTGATTCTTGGTGCTCTGGGCATCGAGTTCATTGCCAACGGGTTACGCAATCTATTTCCTGGCCTCGCCTAACCCCTTAGAATCCCACTAAGGCGTTGATCAAACATACATTGAGCAAGGTTGACGCCTTTCAGCTTTGCTCATACTCTGACCTTGTCGTTTGTCACTAGGCTAGGTCATGAAATCCGATCCCTTAAAACACCATCTCTATGTCATCATCTTTGGCACACATACCAAGGCGGGTCGCCGCTTCGATTTGGCGCTTATCGTAGCCATTTTTGCCTCGCTAATCGTTCTACTGCTTGAATCACTGCCTAGCGTGCCGCAGGAATGGAAAAGTACTCTAAGAGTGCTGGAATACTCATTTACTGCGCTGTTTACGCTCGAGTACCTTGTACGGCTCTACTGCTCGCCAAAGCCCCTTGCCTATGCGAAAAGTTTTTATGGGGTGATTGATTTATTGGCTATCTTGCCCACTTACTTGGCGTTTTTCTTTCCTTCGGCGACCTTTATGGGCGTGATCCGACTGCTCAGAGTGATGCGTATTTTCCGCATTCTTAAGTTGGTGCGCTATCTACAAGACTCCAACATCTTGCTGCGCTCTCTGCTCACTTCTCGGCGCAAAATCTTTATCTTTTTCTCCAATGTCGCCATCTTGGTCACCATCTTTGGCGCCCTCATCTACGTCATTGAAGGACCAGAGAACGGCTTCACCAGCATTCCCATGAGCATCTATTGGGCCATCGTGACCATCACCACCGTGGGTTATGGGGACTTAGTGCCGCAAACCGGTCTAGGTAAAACCATCGCGGCCATTACCATGCTGCTGGGTTACTCGATCATTGCGGTGCCCACTGGCATCATCACCGCTGAAATCAACCAAGAGATGAAATCACACAAGACCTTGGTCAAATGCCCAAACTGCTCAAAATCGGGGCATGAGTCTGACGCGCTCTATTGCAAGCATTGTGGCAGTGAACTCGCCGATCCCGATAAGCGCGTAACCGCCCCAGTTCAAGAAAAAGTCTAAGCACTTTGTGAATCACCGATAAAACAATCACCAATAAAAAAAGCGCCTGCAAAGAGGCGCTTTAGGATAGGGAACCAACACTCGGGTTTGCGGGTTTATTTCTCCGCTAGAATGATACGCAACGTACGACGCAACGGCTCTGCCGCGCCCCATAGCAGCTGGTCACCGACGGTGAATGCGTTGAGGAAGTCATCACCCATTGCCATCTTACGTAGACGGCCGACAGGAATCGATAAGGTACCCGTCACTTTCGCTGGAGTCAGCTCTTTTGCCGTGATATCACGGTCATTCGGGATCACTTTCACCCAGTCATTGTGCGTGGCGATGATCTCTTCAATCTCATCCATCGGCACGTTTTGTTTGAGCTTGATGGTCAACGCTTGTGAGTGACAACGCATCGCACCGATACGAACACATGTGCCATCAATAGGAACAGGTGACGCTTGGAAACCTAGGATCTTGTTCGCTTCGACACCCGCTTTCCACTCTTCTTTGCTCTGACCATTGTCGCGTTTCACATCGATCCAAGGAATCAATGAGCCCGCAAGCGGCACGCCAAACTTATCCGTTGGGAACGAATCGCTGCGCATGGTATCCGCCACTTTTTGGTCGATATCCAGAATGGAGCTTGCAGGGTTGGCCAGCTCTGAGCTGACTGAGTCGTTGATCACGCCCATTTGTGAGATAAGCTCACGCATGTTTTGCGCACCCGCACCAGACGCCGCTTGATACGTCATCGCACTGGTCCACTCCACCAGCCCTTTTTCGAACAAGCCGCCTAAGCCCATCAACATCAAGCTTACCGTACAGTTACCACCAACAAACGTGTTGGTGCCCGCGTGGATACCTTGTTGGATTTGCGCCAAGTTGACCGGATCCAACGTGATGATTGAATCTTGAGCCATACGCAATGTTGAGGCTGCATCAATCCAGTAGCCTTTCCAACCTGCTTGGCGCAGTTTCGGATACACTTCTTCCGTGTAGCTGCCACCTTGACAAGTAATGACGGCATCAAGCTGTTTTAGGCTCTCTAGATCGAACGCATCTTGCAGCAAACCGGCGTCTTTACCAAAGTTTGGAGCTGGGATGCCGACTTGAGAAGTGCTGTAAAAAACCGGTTCAATGAGATCAAAATCTTTCTCTTCCACCATGCGCTGCATCAGGACAGAACCCACCATGCCACGCCAACCGACTAAACCTACTCTCATTCTCAACTCTCCATGTAATCTAAAAAAGGAATCACTCATCTTTCAATGTTCAGCTCAAAATCTCAAGCAAAAAATGCCATATTTTTGTAAGTTTTGTCTCGCTAAGCGCTAGAATCGCGTTAGCTGACTGTTTTCTCACTTTTTCTCAACGACGACACTACTGATCGTTCAAACTGAACAGAAAGAAAACAAAGCATCTACGGGGGAAGTAGTCGACAAGTTAGAACCAAACTTAACACGGGACTTCTGATTGACGTATGATCTTTTCCATCGCTAAGGCCACCACTTGGAATGGCCATTTTTGTTGACTCATCGCTCTCAATTAAAGCTGATTCACTTTTAAGAACTGTTTCGCCTCGTCAATCGCCTGGCCAAGGACACGCTGTAGCTCGTTGAGCTCATCAGACAGGTCGGTTTGCGTCTCTTTGATCGCTTTTTCAACGTGAGCAGCGGCTTGTTTGAGTAGCGGTGCACCTAAGTTTCCCCCCACACCTTTTAAACTGTGCGCTTTGCGCAGTGCAGTCTCGGGGGATTCAACAATCAACCGTTCAATGGTACTGACGTCATCTTGATGATCTTCCACAAATACTTCCAGCAGCATGCATACTGACGCTGTATCACCATTGAGCGAGCTCAACATAGCTTGGGTATCGATAATCGGCTCTGGTTCCATAGGACTCTCTACTTCCTCGAGTTCATTGTCTTTTTTGTCAACCTCAACCCTGTTGTGATGATCAACCATCGGCTCATTTGACGCTAAACGTGAACGCGCCGCCGTTCGTGCGCTCATCACTAGTAAAACCAGCGCCGCGATGGCGAGAGCTGAACTGACTAACCCAAGCTGCACATGACGCTCCAAGCTTTGGTGGTACGCCTCGCCCAAGGAAGCAATTTGAATATTGACATCATGCCCGACCAGCCCTTCAACCAAGTGCAGACCTTTCGCGTACGTCCCCAACACCTGAGCCACCAACGCGAGTACACGCTGCAATTCTTGTTGCTGTGTGCCCTCTAGTCCCGTTGACCAAACATAAATACTGTCCATTTCACGCGATAGACGCGGGCTATCGTCATGCGTACCAAACACTTCCTCAAGCACCAACGCACTCAACCGATAGTAGGTTTGCGTCACCAGTGGCGAATCGGCCTGTTTACCTCTCGCTTGCTTGATGGTTTCAATCAGCTCTTGAATAAGGAGGTCGTTGTCAAGGTAGGCTTTCGCTTGCGCAATGTATTTATCCAGCGAGAAAAGCAGTTGGCTAACATCAGGGGAATACCAACTTTGCTCATAATTGGCTTGAATCTGCAATTGCAGCGCATAAATCAGTTGCAGATTCAGCTCTTGCTGATCCGTCGCTTCTGGCCGATACGCGGAGGAGAGGTGAAAGGTGCTACGCAGTTCTTCAACCGCGTTACGCAACTCGGTGATCCGCTGACGAGATTCGCCCAGCACTCGATAGTTGCTCACTAAAATTGCTGTTACTGCAATCCACAGTAAGACGACCATCCCACCTAGCCTGAGCCTGCTACTATCCATGTGTATGCCCTAAACAATGTCCGTAAATACAATCATATACCGATTTTTTACATTCTGCTGAAGAAAGCGGCTTTGCACTCGCTCTTTCCTCTTGTCTGTGGCACAACGCAACAAAAAGCCCGCGACATACGCGGGCTCATAGATAGGGATTGAGCTAAGCTCTGCTCTTTACCGATGCATCATTTGCGATTGAGTTGCTCGCGCAAGTTCGGCGGTGTGCCTTTGATGGTCAGGGTGTCGGTTTCCGGGTCATAGAAAATACGCTCGCCAAGCAGCAAACTGTCGAAGTTAATGCTCAGGCCACCGCCAGCGCCGACGTACTTGGTTAGCTTACGAACTGCGGTTCTATCTCCTGGAAAACTCTCCTCAAGTTGGTAGCCTTGCTCTTGGGTGTAATCCAAAAAGCTTGTGCCATCATGGGAGGGGGACAATTCACCAGACAACTCTTTCACGTAGACTTCATCGCCGGCTTTAATTTGCTCGCTGCAGTAATCCGCCACTTGCTTTTTAAAACTCAGTACTTCGTCTTTTTCTAACTTGGAATCAGCACAGAAATCATCCACAGCCTGCATCAACACTTGGTTTTGCTGCTTGCTGTCGAGCCCGACCTCTGCCTGCAGGAAGTCCAAGAAGAAGTCTGCCACTTTGCGCCCTACTCGCCCTTTGATGTAGGCAAGATAGCGGTTGGACTCTTTATCGGTCTCATAAGCCGTCAAGTCGATACGCGCTGCAATGTCCATTTTGCCAAGATCGAGATAATCGGTGGCGCTAATGTCCAGCCCTTCGGTGACCTTTAAGCTCTGATTAGACGGAATGATGGCGACAAACAAGTAATCAGTCGCGAGTGATTGATACTGTGCAATCACCAAGATGCCTTCATCGGCAAAGGGATATTTCGCTAACTCATCTTTTAAACGCTTGGCGCTGACTTGTGAGAAGTCGTAAAAATCGCGCTCCCCTTTACGCAGTTCATGCAACCAGTGCTGAAATTCGCTGTCTGATTTGAAGCAGCCAAAGCCTTTTCCCGCTTTAGAATGAAACACGCGATGCAGCTCTGCGACGAGGTTTTCTGTCGACGCATCATTGGCAAGAGAAGCACTGCGGTAATTGACGATGAGCTCGTCGGAATCATTTTTCTGAAGTTGATGTAAGATTACGTGAGAGAGGTGCAAACTCATGTGATTTTTATCGCTGGGTAGGTTTCAGTTGCATCGCATTGTAGGGTATCATAAGCCGCTTTACTATCATCATTAGAGTCTTTATGCCGATTACATCTAAATACAGCGACGAGAAAGTAGAACAGATCTTAACTGAAGTGGCTGCTATCCTAGACAAACATGCCGCGGGTCCAGAACTGGCGCTTATGATCGCAGGAAATATCGCAACCAATGTCTTAAATCAGGATGTTGCGCCTTCACAACGCAAAGCAATTGCTGAAAAATTTGCTCAGGCGTTGATTTCTTCTATCGAAGAAAAAAGCCATTAAAAATAAACGGATAATAGATAAAGATACATGGTAGATAACGGAAATACATATGGTGAGCGCGTATCGCGTCTCGTCGGCTGGGGTCACTGGTTTGCGTTTTTCAACATCATCGCTGCGATGTTGATTGGTACCCGTTATATCACTCAATCACCATGGCCTGAGACTTTGCTCGGTCAATTTTATCTGGCCGTTTCTTGGGTCGGGCACTTTGGCTTCCTCGTATTTGCCCTGTATCTCCTTGTTCTCTTTCCGCTGACGTTTGTCCTTCCGTCACGCAAACTGTTCCGCCTGGTGGCGGTCTGTTTTGCAACGGTGGGACTCACCGTATTGCTGATTGACACTCAAGCGTACCAGACCATCAATTTGCATTTAACGCCCGTGGTGTGGGAAGTGCTGTTCAACGATGACAGCTCCTCTGCCCTCAGTGCCGATTTGCAACATTTGTTTGTGGTGTTACCGCTCATCTTTTTGCTCCAATTGGCGTTATCTGAATGGGTGTGGCGCAAGCAGCGTAAACTCTCTCATAAGCACGTCGGCCGCCCAATTTCGGCGCTGTTCTTTATCAGCTTCATCACTAGCCACTTAATTTATGTGTGGGCGGATGCGTATTTCTACAATCCGATCACCTCTCAACGCGCGAACTTCCCGCTCTCCTACCCGATGACCGCTAAATCCTTTATGGAGAAACACGGCTTGCTGGACCGAGAGCAATATCTCAAACGCCTAGAGAACAACCAAACCAGCAACCAACTGGTCAGCTACCCGCTTGAGCCACTGGAGTTCAATCGCCGCGCCAACCAGTTGAACGTATTGGTCGTGAGCGTCAACAACCTCAGAGGCGATGCTTTGAATGAGCAGTTGATGCCAGCGACGGCGCAATTCGCCGCGCAAAACCTGAACTTTACCAATCACTACAGCTCAAGTAATGACACCTTTGGTGTGTTTGGTCTGTTTTATGGTCTACCGAGTAGCTACGCCAGCAGCATTAAAGCGCAGGGTTCCAAGCCGATTGTGATTGATACGTTAGTCGACAAAGAGTACCAATTTGGCCTATTCAGTAGTGATAACTTCGATGATGCGCTGTACGGCGAAACCGTTTTCCGCGGTATGAACTTCCACGGCGTTGCCTTCGATTCTGATCACTCTGCCGAAGAGCAAACCATTAACGCATGGGCAACTTGGGTACAAGAGCAGAAAAAGTCACCTTGGTTTAGCTACGTTGAGCTCACCCCTGTCGAAAACTTCAGTGCTTACAGCAGTGACAACAACGACAAACAAACCTCGACGGAAAAGCTCATCGCCGGTTACCACAAATCCGTTCAGCACGCCGACAAACAAGTCGCGCTGCTGATTGACGCGCTCGATACCCTAGGTCTCGAGGAAGACACCATTGTGGTGATCACCTCAAACCACGGCGCAGAGTTCAATGAAACCCAGACCAACAGTTGGGGCGCGAACAGTAATTACAGCCGATACCAACTTCAGGTGCCGATGGTGATCCATTGGCCAGGTAAGGTCGCGGCCACCTTTACTCACCGCACCAGCCACCTCGACTTCTCGGTGACGCTGCTGCAAGACATGTTAGGGGTATCGTCAAACCCAAGTGACTTTAGCAGTGGTCGCAATTTGTTTGATGAGCGTTCTCGCAAATGGATTTTAGCCGGTGATTCGCGTGAGTTAGCCCTGATTACCAACAAAAACACCACGGTGATCGACAAGTTCGGCAACTACAAATTGTACGATGCAAACTACCAGCGATTGCAAGACGACAACCCTACACTGCCGGTGTTAATGCAAGGTTTAACCGAATTGCAGAGATTTTATACAAAGAGCAACTAAATCATAATGTTATAATTGACGCTTACGTTGAATATGGTAAATTAAGCGAATCGGACTGTAGCGCAGCTTGGTAGCGCACTGTCATGGGGTGTCAGGGGTCGCTGGTTCAAATCCAGTCAGTCCGACCATTTATCCCTAAAGGGCTCATCTTCGGATGAGCCCTTTCTCGTTTATACGGCGACGCATCACAGAACCTCAGTATCAAAATCCATAAAATAAACCAATGGTTCATTTTATGGATTTGCTATGACTCAATACCATGCCATCGTCGATAGCGCAGGTGGCGCTGATTTTACCTCTATTCAAGCGGCGATCGAGGCTGCCCCCGCGAATGATGCTCCGTACCGGATTTTTATTCGCAAAGGTCACTATCCAGAGCGGCTGACAATTGCACGCGCCAAGGTGTCGCTAGTCGGTGAATGCGCACGTGAAACCGTGATCGATAGTAAGATCGCCAATCAAATGGTGTTGGACGATGGCTCTATAGGCGGCACCTACGGTAGCCGCGTCGTCATCGTCGATAACCAGCACTGCACATTGGCTCATCTCACGATTCGCAACTCGTTCGACTTTATTGCCAACCAAGCGAAAAACGATAGTGATCCCAGTAAACTCACGCACACCCAATCCGTCGCCCTATTGGTTGGCCATCACGCTGACTATTTCATTGGCCACGATCTGATACTCGATAGTTATCACGACACCCTGTACGTGAGCGCAGGACGCAGCTACTTCTCTACATGTCATATTCTGGGCAGTATTGATTTTATCTTTGGTCGCGGCAGCGCTTTATTTGAACAGTGCCGAATCACTTGCCGCGCCAGAAGTGACAGACCCAAGGACGCGCTATGGGGTTACATCGCTGCGCCGAGCACACCTCATTGTGTACCCCTGGGTTTGGTCTTCTACCGCTGCGTTATCGATGCCGAAGCTGACGTCCCCAAAGGCAGCTATGCACTCGGCCGCCCTTGGCACCCCACCACGCACTTCTCTGATGGCCATTACGCCGACCCGAATGCTATTGGGCATTGTGCCTACGTAGAGTGTGAACTTGGCGAACATGTCAGCGATTGGACATCCATGAGTGGCCGCGGTCGAGACGGCAAGCGAGTGTGGTTTACCCCAGAGCAAAGTCGATTTGAATTGGTAGGTAATCGAGGTGAAGGCGCTCACGCACTGCCGCAGCAACAGCGTGAGATTGACGAGCACAGCGAACTTGGCTGGAAACCGCAGCAGCCCTTCAGCTAACGAAGGGCTGCAAGATTGACGGTTATTTCGCCGTCATCGCCATCTCATTGTGACGCTCACCATAGATGACATCTCGGTCATAGACGACGTGCACCTGATCACCCATTTGACGATCGCCATGCAAGTAGCCACCGCTTGAAACCAAAGTAGGCAGTTCATCGTAAATCCCCTGATGCGCCGCTTCAAGACAAAGCAGCGCATAGGGAATCGGGTCGTCAAAACGGGCGTACTTGACCGCTTTATTGGCAACAAACAAGCCACTTTCGCTGTGCCAATGCTGCTCAATCAGTTGCGTTGCCGCGCTGTCTGCTAACGTCAACCAACGATGATCGCCGTCGATGTGATGCATCTCTATCAGCGCCAATAGCAAGTAGCTCGAACAGAGTGACGTCTCGCTAGCTACCTCAATCAAGGGCCCTGCTGAGGACTCAAAACGGGCGAGTTCAAAGCGCGTCAGCATGCGTTTTAATAGGCGCTCAACACGCTCGTTTTGGCTGGCTCGATAGGCGCGCGTCAGCGTCAATAAGTAGGCAGGATCGGCATCACGACGCGCTAATGTGGTGCCTTTGTCGCCATAATAGCCATCTCGCACAAACTGATAGCCCGTTAAGTCGGTCCCATCAGCCCAGCACGGTTTCATTTGATTGGTTGCCTCATCCCAAGCGTGAGTAAAGTAGCCCTCAATGCCATCAATGATCCAGCCAAGCCACTCTTTGTCTTCACACACTTCAGGGCAAGCTAACAGAGCCAGCGGATTATCCACCACCAGCGCCCAGCAATCACGAAACAGCGCATTGGCTTCAAGCGCAATAGGGCCAAACTCAGGTCCGAATTGACGCCGCGCGCGATCGCCAAACCAAGAGTAGGTCAAACGATCATCCTCAGGCACAGGCTCTCGCTGTAAGGGTGAAGAGAATTGATAGACAGGCATACGGGTCTTCGGATGACGGGCGAGCACAAATTGTCGATAGAGGTGCTTAGCCCAAGTCAGCGCCGCTTGGTCGTGCGTGTAGCGATAGACGTGACACGCGGCGTAAATCAGATCGGTCGAGGCATTCACAAACGTCAGCCCGACCGTTTCCGGCAACGTAGGCCATGCGCTCGCATCAACCGCGTCTTTAGGCGTATGGCGGGAAAATATCGATTCCGGTTGCTCTCGGCCATATTCGCCATGGCGAGTGAGATCGCATTTGTCCCAATCCATCACGTGTGACGCCCAAAAACCACTCAAATAGCGCTCAGTCACCGCCGGCTCGGCCTGATACATCAAATCGTAAAATGGGAAGTGGTTTTTAAGTTCGTGGACACACTCTTTGCTTGCCGGGCCTTCAATGGCACCACTGGCCCAATCGACAAATCGATGTCCCCCCCAATGCAGTAATCCACTGGGTTTGTCGTGGTAACGGGTCAAGATGCTTTCGCTCAGTTCGCTGGCGTGCGTAAAGTAGTGATTATCACCGGTGAGCATACTGTAGCCGATGTATCCGCGCATCAGATTTTGTTGGCTGGCAAAGTTGCTCATCGGGACTTGGCGCCCGTCGGGGTAGGTCCACATCACAGGCTGTAAGGTGGTGACATCCAGGCCGTCGGCAATGAGGCCCGTCTGGGGGTGCTTCCCTAGCTCTACGCTACGGGCATAAAACAGATCAATATAGGGGCGAAAGGTGCGACGATTAGTAGTGTCCGTCATAGAGAATCCTTAATAGACAGGTCCTTATTAACCGGAAAAGTTGACCAAAAGAAAAAAGGCGCGAAGCCATCTGACTTCGCGCCCTACTCAAGCGATTACTTCGCCATGCGTTTCAAGATGCGGTCGCCGCGACGTAGGAAGTCTTTGGCAGCACCAGACGCATCAGTTTGGCCGTAATCCAGTTTTTGCATCACTTCACTAAACAGCTCCATCAACTGAGCGTTGTCTGTGTATGTGGTTGGCAGCACTTCTTTTGGCAACGATTGAGCTTGCAAGTAACCTAGGTAAGACAAGCTTTCTTGGTCGATTTCGCCTTTGGCATCCAACGTTGTAAGGCCAGCGGTGCTCAATGGAATACCACGAGCGAGACCTAGCGCCTCAACACCCACAGGATCGTTTAGCAAGAAGTCGACTAATTTCGCCGCTTCTTCTGGGTGCTTAGTGTTACGACCAATCGAGAACATCATCGAAGGACGCGCCAACAGACCTGAGTCAGTTGCACCCGGCGCCATTGGGTAAGGCGCTAGCTCCAGTGTCATTGAAGGATCAAGGTTCGCGGTGTATTTCGCGATAGCCGTATCCCACATGTATAGACCACCGAAGCGACCGTCAATCCAAGGGCGCATTTCATACAAGTTGCCTTTACCGTACGAAGCGAACTCTTTGGTTGATGGGAAAACGTGATTGCTGACCTGATCCACATAAAGCTGGAAGAAGGCTTCCATCTCTTTTTGCTCGTAGTTGAGCATGTTGGTCTCAGCACTGATGATGTCTTTACCCGTGGTTTGCAGCATGTAAGAGCGGTTCATCGCAAATACGTCGCGCGCTTCAATAACCAGTGGGTAGTGATCCGCGCCGAGGTTTTTCTCAAACGCTTTACCCGCGGCCATCAACTCGTCCCAGTTAGTTGGGTAATCCACCCCAGCTTGCTCCCACTTCTGCTTGTTGTAGTAGAACACGCGGGACGTCATACTGACTGGTAAGCCGTTGATTTTTCCGTTGACTGTGGTCATGTCCATCGCCGTTTTCGGGAAGTTCGCAATGTGCAGCGCATCCGCCTTTTGGCTCATGTCGTAGAAACCACCGCCATCACGAGAGAAGATAGGCAGCCAGTTCCAGTTGGTTTGCATCACATCAGGTTCAGTGTTACCTGCGATCTGTGTGGTCAAGCGAGACAAGTGACCATCCCAACCTGTGTATTCTGCTTTGACCTTGATGTCTGGGTATTTTTGTTGGAACTTCTCAATCGCTTCCAACGTCGCTTGGTGGCGTGAGTTACCGCCCCACCAAGACATACGCAGTTCAACGTCAGCAAAAGACGGTGCAGAGGTGGCGGCAATCGCCGACGCGATAAGAGTAGTCAGTACCTTTTTGTTCATGGATGTTTCTCCAATTATTATCGTAATAAAGAAATGTTCTGTTCAGTTTCTTTGTTAAAGATGTGCGCTTTTTGCATATCAACAACGAATTTAACATTACTGCGCGTTTCCATGCCCAGCTTGTCTTTCACATCGTCAATCGGCACACGAGCGGTAAATTCTTGATTATTCACTCTAAAGTACACAAACACCTCATGGCCCATGTTCTCCATACGCACCACATCGCCTGTGATCGTCGGTAGAGCATCATCTTCAGCCATCTGCAAGGTAATACTGTCTGGGCGAATACCGAGCACTGCTTTCTCACATTTGTGTGAGCGAATTTGCTCCGCTTTCGCTTGTGGTAGTTTCAAACGCTGGTCGCCGATCGCCACGTACAAGCCATCTTCTTCATCGTGCAATTGAACATCACGTAGGTTCATCTCCGGTGCACCGATAAAGCCAGCCACAAACATATTGACGGGGTTGTTGTAGAGCTCATCCGGTGTATCGACTTGCATGATCTCACCGAGCTTCATCACACAGATGCGATCGCCCATGGTCATTGCTTCGGTTTGGTCGTGCGTCACGTAAACCGCCGTCGCAGAGCTGCCCTCTTTCTTAAGGTGACGGTGCAGATCCGAGATGCGCACACGCATTGACGCGCGAAGCTTGGCATCTAGGTTTGACAGTGGCTCGTCAAACAAGAATACGTCCGGCTTTTTCACGATAGCGCGGCCTACTGCCACACGCTGTGCTTGGCCCCCTGACAACTGACGCGGTAAGCGGTCGAGCAACTCTTCAATCTCCAAGATTTTGGCTGCTTCATTAACGCGCGCTTCGATTTCGTCTTTGGGCAGCTTTTGCAACTTAAGACCAAAACCCAAGTTCTCTTTTACTGTCATGTGTGGGTAAAGGGCGTAGTTTTGGAACACCATCGCAATGCCCCGATCTTTGGGCGCCAAGTTGTTGACCACTTTGCCGCCAATGGTCACTTCACCACCGGTGATGTTTTCCAAGCCCGCCAACATACGTAGCGTGGTTGATTTCGCGCAACCTGATGGGCCAACGATGACGAGGAACTCACCGTCTTTGATGGTCAAGTCGACACCGTGTACCGCCTTGAAACCGTTTGAATATACTTTCTCTAGCTTTTTAAATTTCACTTCAGCCATTGTTCTTACTCCAAATTAACCTTTAATACCGCTACTGGTGACGCCTTCAACAAAGTACTTTTGAGACATGAAGAACACCACGATGGATGGGATGATGGCGATAGAAGCCATTGCTAGAATTTCGTTCCACTTCGCCCCTTCAGTGACGTCAATTGACATCTTCAGAGCCAGTGCAATCGGGTATTTTTCGACACTTGAGACATAAATCAGTGGACCCAAGAAATCGTTAACCGACCACATGAACTGGAACAGCGCTACCGAGATAATCGCAGGACGAATCACCGGTACGACAACATGCCAAAGTACCTGAAGTGAATTACAGCCATCGATCATCGCTGCCTCTTCCATATCTGTTGGTACGCCGCGTAGGAACTGAACCAACATGAAAACGAAGAAGCCTTGCGTTGCAAATGCCAAAGGCAAGTACAGCGGTAAGTAGCTATCGAGCAGCCCCATCTCACGGAACATTACATATTGAGGAATAAGCAGAACCGATTGAGGGAGTAACACGGTCGCAATCAATGTCGCAAACCAGAACTTCTTCCACGGGATGTCAAATCGAGCGAAGCCGTAGGCCACGATAGTCGAAGAGACAACCGTAAAGAATACTTTTGGTAGCACATAATAGAACGTGTTTAAGATGTAGTGACCGAAGGTAAATTCAGTCCCTGTTTTCCAGCCATTGATAAACCCTTCCAGACTCCATTCAGAGGGGATAAGGCTCATCGACGAGAAAATTTCATGGTTGGGCTTCATGGCTGCCGTGAACATCCACAGCAGTGGGTAGAGCATCAAAAAGCCCACACCAATCAACACAACATAGCGAATAAAGGCATTGATTTTTTCGCGGCGAATCGTACGCGCATTCTCTGCACCATTGTCAACCGCCTGATTTTCAACCGTAATAACTGACATGATTATTTCCCTCCCTTATCGCCAGAGTAGAAGACCCAGTACTTCGATGAACGGAACGTAATGCCCGTAAAGATGGCCACAACAACAAACAATGACCAAGCCAAAGCACTGCCGTAACCCATGTCAAAGAACTTGAACGCGGTTTCGTAGATGTAGAGAGAGATTAAATAAGTGGACTTCATTGGTCCGCCACCGGTAATCACGTACGGAGCGGTAAACTCTTGGAACGCCTGAGTGGTTTGCATAATGAAGTTAAAGAAGATAACCGGCGTGATCAGTGGCACCGTCACTTTCAAGAACATTTGCCATTTGCTCGCACCATCAATCAACGCCGCCTCGTATTGAGACTGAGGCACGTTTTGTAGCGCCGCGAGGAAAATAACCATCGCAGAACCAAACTGCCAAGCACGTAGCAAAGTGATGGAGAAGAGTGCAAATGCCGGTTCACCTAACCAGCTGATAGGCTCCACACCAAAGAAGCCAAGCGCACCATTGAGCACACCGTCTATAGCGAACAACGCGCGCCACAGTACGGCAATAGCGATACTTGAACCTAGAATGGAAGGGATGTAGTACGCGGTTCTGAAAAAGCCAATTCCTTTGAGTTTAAAATTCAGGATAAAAGCTATGAACAACGCGAACGCCAGTTTGACTGGGATGGTCAAGAAAACGTACAAGAATGTAACGCTCATTGACTTCCAGAACACATCATCTTCAGTGAGCATGTACCGATAGTTCTCAATCCCAACGAATTCAGGCGAATTCATGAGATCGTAATCGGTGAAGCTCATCAAAAATGATGACACAAATGGAAAGGCGGTAAACACTATCAACCCGATGATATAGGGAGACAGGTACGCCAATCCAAGCTTACGATTTTCATACATTTTCTCGTCCTCTTTAGAGTTATATGCCAGCCGGTTAGACACTTCCCTTAGCAATACGCCTGCTGGCTTCACTATTCATTTAACGCAACTCTGTGAGGGATTTCACGTCGAAAAAATGTAATTGTGATCTTAAATAACATTTTTAATGATATGAACACAAAAAATGTGAAACGCAGTTCTACTTTCATTTTTTTAAAACAAGCGAACTGTAAATTTTTACAAAAAACGGTACCTAAGCGCCAATCTCACACATCAGAATAACTGTCCAAAAAGACGCTAACCACAGCGAAAAAGTAGAGACAAAAGCCACAAAAAATAGAAAAGATGGATTATTAATCCAAAAAAATCATCAGAAACTGATTTGGTAAGGATAAAATTGATTCAAATCAAATAAATAAAATAACACAAGGAAAAGGATACATCGGGATGATGAATGATTTTATTTTTAGAGCATAAAAATAAATAACAAAAGCAAAACATCGAATAATTTACAAAATTTAAACGTTATTCCCATCAAAATAAAACATCATTTCATAGATCACGATTTGAGTATTTTAATGTTCATTTTATTAAGAAAGATCACTACATTAGCCGCCATCAAAACTACAGCTACAAAGGCGTTTCTAGATGAAGAAGATCCTAACCACCGCCATCCTACTTGGCCTAACCGCAACAGCAGTGAATGCAACGACACTGAACCTACGTCATGAGTACATTGCTTCTGAAGGCGATATGGACGCGAGACATCGTGACCGACTCGCCATTTCGCATGGATTCGACAACGGTATTGGCTTGAGCGCAGAAGTAAAATGGGGTTACGGCGATGACAGCTTCGACCTGTCTAAACTGAAAGACGTGGGCCATGAGACCAAAGTCAGCTACAACTACAAAGTCACCGATAGCTTTACGTTACAGCCTGCCTACGCCATTGACGCAAGCTCTTCTGCCGCAACACATAAATTCGATCTACGCGGTACACAAAAGATTACCAGTGATTGGAACGTGGCACTTCGCTACCGTTACGGTTACAAAAACGAATCAAAAAGCAGTGATTCAAGCCACTACAACCAGTTGAACCTCACGTCTGGCTACAAAATGGGCGACTTTGGCTTTGGTATCGATATCGAAGGTAAATTCGAACAATCGGACAGCAAAGGCTACAAAGGCGACAACAACTATCTCAACCTAGTCAACTTCTCAGGTGAGTACTCAGGTTTTGAACACGGCTGGCGCCCATTTGGTGAGCTCGGTATGGTCGCACAAAACACCGATGACGCAAGAGACGGTAAAGACTCTTACGAGCCTCGTTTCCGTGTTGGTGTGAAATACTCGTTCTAACCGCTCACAAATAAAGCAAACAGTTTTTATAGGGGTTTACAAGCCCAACCAACCCCTATACTATGCGCCCCACACGGAGAGATGGCTGAGTGGTTGAAAGCACCGGTCTTGAAAACCGGCATACGTTAATAGCGTATCTAGGGTTCAAATCCCTATCTCTCCGCCACATTCAAGCCCTTGATTTATCAAGGGCTTTCTCGTTTTCAAGCAATCAAATGTCACCTAATACACACAGGTGATACATATGTATTTGATAAAGCTAAGCAATAACGTGTTTTATACGCGTATTTCCACTCCAACTCCCCTGCAAGCTTCTTTGGGTTATCCAAGAGAAATTCGTCTCTCTCTTTTCACTAAATATCGTCGATTAGATACCAAACGAAATGCTCAGCTCGCTAGCGCGATTTACAAGCAAGATAGGAAAAGTTGTGCGACTACGTGATGTCGTCGCTACCTTCTCCTTCACCGACATTCCCGCATTGACCATCAGTATCGGTGTCGCCAGATACCATGATGGCGATGATATCAATACCCTTCTCTCTCGCGCTGACCATGCGCTCTATCAAGCCAAAGACCAAGGACGCAACCGCGTCTTACTCGCCTCTGACTGATGGCTTCGCGCCACGATCCCCCTAGAGTCGATAAACAGCGATGAAAATGTGGACTTAATCCACTTGATCGCAAATACGTTACAACATAACATTTGCGACCAGTTCTCATTAACCAACTTGGAAAACTCCCATGACACAACCCGTGGTCGTCGCCAACGCTCTGTGCGTCGAGTTCGCACACAACCCGGTTCTCAATGATGTTCACTTTAGCGTCCAACAAGGAGAAGTCTTTGCTTTGCTCGGTGGCAATGGCGCCGGCAAATCAACAACGCTCAAAACCTTTTTAGGCACCGTCACGCCATCATCAGGCCATGCCGAGGTACTCGGTCTCTCAACCACCACTCATATTGATGAGATTCGTAGTAAAGTCGCTTACTTGCCTGAATCCGTCATGCTGTATGGGCATTTAAGCGGCCTTGAAAACATCGACTACTTTTTGTCTCTCTCGGGCGTCACTCGCTCACGTCCTGAGGTGGAACAAGCTCTTGCACAAGTGGCGCTCCAGCCCAATGCCTGGCATCAACGTCTCTCCAGCTATTCCAAAGGAATGCGACAAAAAACCGCGATCGCCCTCGCGCTGCTGCGTGAAGCGCCCGTGCTGTTTCTTGATGAGCCAACATCAGGCCTAGATCCAAGAGCCATTGACGAGTTCAACCAGTTGATCAGTGCGCTTGCTAAACAAGGCACGACGGTGTTTATGGTCACCCACGATGTCTACGGCGCATGCCAAGTGGCCGACCGAATCGGCCTATTAGACAAAGGACGCATTGTCGGTCTATTTGAGCGATCAGAACAAGGCAGCATCGACACCGAGCAAGTCCACGCCGCGTTCGCACAAAGGGGCTAAGCATGAAAACTCTCTCCCTTATTCTGTTCGATGAGTGGCGTTTTTGGCGTCGCAGCAAAGTTGCCGCTACGGTGCTGGTGATCGGCGTATTACTCACTCTGGCATCTGTGGTGGTCAATCATATTGAGACACAACACGCCGATGCTGAGCGTCGCCAACTTCAGCAGTACTCTGAATCCCAATTTATGGCCCAACCTGACCGTCATCCACATCGAATGGTCCATTACGGTCACTACGTGTTTCGTAATCCCACGCCATTGAGTGCACTGGATCCTGGCGTTGATGCGTACACGGGCCATGCGATTTTTCTTGAGGGCCACCGCCAAAACACCGCGATGTTCGCTGAGCAAAACCAGTCTAGCGGCATGACACGCTTTAGTTCTCTGTCTCCTGCCTTTTTGGTCCAGGTGCTGTTGCCACTGCTGATTGTTTTGGTCGGTTGCAGCTGCGTCACGCGGGAAAAAGAGGCCGGTACCTTGACCGTACTCATCACGCAAGGGGTGAACGCCCGTCAACTGCTGAGTGGTAAGTTCCTGGCACTGGTCTTGGCCGGAGTCGTCATGTTATTACCCTTGATTGTTGCGAGTCTGCTCGCCATTGGCGAGGGTGAAAGTATCTTGACCAGCAGCGCCTTTATCGCCGGTTACCTTGGCTACATCGTCATTTGGAGCGCGCTGGTGCTGTGGGTCTCGAGCATGAGTCAACGCAGTCACGCCAGCTTCGCCATATTGATTATCCTATGGGTAGTATTTGCTGTGTTGATGCCACGCATTGCCAGTTCAAGTGCCGCCACACTGGCGCCGGCGATGGGCAAATTGGAGACAGATTTTGGCGTGATTGAGGAGCTGCGTCAGCTTGGCGACGGACACAACGCCGCTGACCCTGCCTTTGAAAAACTCAAACGCGATCTCCTTGAGCAATACCAAGTGGACGACATCGCCGAGTTGCCAGTCAACTTTCGCGGCGCCGTCGCCGCGTATTCAGAAGAGAAACTGACTAAGGTGCTCAATCGCTACGCCGAAGACAACATGGACAAAGAGCAAAACCAAGCGAACATTGCGCGCCAATTTGGGTGGTTATCGCCAACGGTCTCCATGGCTAATCTCTCGATGATGCTGGCCGGTACCAACTTGGAAACGCACCATCGCTTTTTACGCCAAGCCGAAGATCTGCGTTTTGAGTTCGTTCAAGCCTTAAACCACGTCCACCTGCACGATCTTGACTACCAAACTGACGTGAACCGCTATAAAAACGACGCGACAGCCAAAGCCGCGCGCGTCGACGCTCACCACTGGCAAGTGCTCTCCTCTTTTACTTTTACGCCACAAGCGCCCAACGCCCGCCTCGCCCAAAGTCTGCGATATGCGTTGCAAATGGGACTTTGGTTACTGATTCTGGCGGGCCTTATCCGTTTCGCGACTAGGAGATTGATGTCATGATGTCTTTAACGGATCTCATCCGTGAAACCCGTTTTCTCGCTAAACAAGGTTACGTTGTCGGCTTTTTGCTGGTTGTGTTTGCCCTGACGAGCTTTGCCATCGTTAGTGGCGTAAATGAAATTCGTGAGCAGCAAGAGACCTTGGTTCGCTTGCAGGCAAAGGATGCCACAGAGCGCGAACACATTCTCGCCGAGCAGCACGACTACGGCAGCGCCGCTTACTACAGCTTCCACCTCACCTACTCTGAGCCTCAGCCGCTTGCCTTTGCTGCCATGGGCCAGCGTGATGTGACTTCTTGGAAGCACCGCATCCGCATGCTAGCGCTCGAAGGGCAGATCTACGAAACCGACGCACAAAACCCGGAACTCTCCTTGGCAGGCTTTTTCGATTTTGCGTTTATTGTCAGCATACTACTGCCTCTGTTTGTGATTCTGTTGCTCCATGATTTACGGGCGGGAGAGCGCGAAGCGGGTCGCTACGATCTGCTGTTAGTGAGCGCTAAACGTCAAGGCTCGCTATGGGCGGCGCGTGCATTGATTCTCTGCACGGGCCTCGCGCTGGCACTGTTGCTCCCCTTTGGTCTTGGTGCATGGACGATGGCAGTGCCCATCACCCAAGTCCTCGCGGTGATGGCCATCGTGCTTGTCCACCTCGCGTTTTGGGCATGGTTAACCTTACTCATCGGAAAAACACTCACCCAGAAAGGTCAGCGCTCGGCGCGCATTGCCTCAGCTTTGCTTGGTATTTGGTTAGCCTCGACGGTGGTGGTGCCCGTGGTCAGTGATAGCGTGATTAACCACACCATCACAGGTCCAAGTGGCGGCGACATCGTACTGCTGCAACGCGAAGAGGTAAACGGTGCGTGGGACAAACCCTTTTCTGATACTTGGGCGTCATTCTTAACTACCCACCCAGAATGGGCGCAAGCAACCGATATGCAATCACTGTTTGAATGGAAATGGTACTACGCGTTTCAGCAAGTGGGCGATCAAAAAGCCGCGCCACTGTCACAAGTGTATCGCCAAACGCTACGCGAACGTGATGCCGCCGCTGGCTATGCAGCGTGGCTTTCGCCTTCAACGCTCACTCAACGTTGGATGACATCGCTGGCAAATACCGATGTCAAAGCGAGCATGCGCTACGAGCAACGTGTGCGAGATTTCCACCAATCGCTGAGACACTTCTACTACCCGCTGCTGTTTGGCGACGCACCATTTAGCCATGATGAACTGAAGGCCATGCCGGTTTTCTCTGACGAGGGCTAAGGCTCACTCAATCAATGAGCGAAAAAAGGCGCAGAGCAATCACTTGCCTGCGCCTTTTTCATAAATCTGCTCAGTTAAAGCTGATTAATGTCTTCAAACGATCCTTGAATGTAAGAGCCGAGATGCATGGCGTAGTGCCCACTTTCGATCAGCGCCAACAACTTGTGTTTAAGCTCCACTGGATAGAGACGTTTCTCTGCCAACTGTTCAATCGGCACCCACTCGACGCTTTGAATAAACTGCTCGTCATTCAGCCCTTTAAGGTTCTCTAAGTTCGGTGTGCCTTGATAATGCGTGATGTGATAAAAGAACTCGGCATGGTAGCGATGGTTTTCCGTTTCCAGAAACTCTCGCACGCACACTAGCTCACCCACTTTCACGCTCAGCCCTGTCTCTTCAGCGAATTCACGTTCAACACACGCCTTAGTGCTGCGGTCAACCGATTCCATGCCGCCACCCGGCGGTATCCAGTATTCACCGGAAAAATCGTTGACTCTGAGCAACAACACGGCGCCTTGATCGACCAGTATGCCCGCGGCACGTATCCTGTGTTCCATGACTAATCCTTGTAAACATCCATTGCAGCTTGAATCAGCTGCATGTGTATCGGCACTAAATCCTCATGACGAGTGCGATAACCACCACCGACGACGCAGGCAATCGGCACACCTCGCCTCGTCGCTACTTCAAACATAGCTCTATCTCGTTGATATATCGCCTGTGTTGAGACATTAAAATACCCCAGTTCATCCTCTTGGTGAATATCCACACCGGCATCATAGAGAATAAAATCAGGCTGATGCAGATTCACAGCCATCTCAACCACGCTAGTAAAGTGACTTAAAAATGTCGCATCGTCTGTGCCCTTTGAAAGCGCTACATCGAGATTAGAATCCGGTTTGCGCGCCGGAAAGTTCTTATCGCAATGAAACGATAGGGTAATGATCTCCGCCTCATCTCGACACAAGGTCGCCGTGCCATCGCCGTGATGCACATCGCTATCAACAATAAGCACAGTATCCACATGCTCATTGGTCAAGGCTCGTTTGGCCGCGATCACCAAATCGTTGATCAGACAAAACCCGCTACCAAAATCATAGTGCGCGTGATGGTAGCCACCGCTCAAATGAATCGCCACGCCTCGCTCTAGCGCCGCATCCACCGTTGCACAGGTACCCCCTGCCGAAGTGAGGGTGCGAGTGATCAGTTGCTCACTCCAAGGAAAGCCAATACGTCGCATTTTGGCAGCAGGCAGTGCGCCGCGACACAAGAGATCAAGATATTGGCCGCAATGGGTACGCGCGGCTTCCTCCATCGTGATGGCACTGGGCGTCACCCAATCGATACGGTGTTGCCAAGGCGTTTGCTTGCGTATCGCCTCATACAGATAGCGATATTTGTTGATCGGGTAGCGATGCCCGTCAGGCAAGGGTAAATCGGAGTAGATCGGGTGGTATATCAGGGGGATCATGAGGACAACAAACACGTAACCATAACGCCCATGCTAGCAGCTCACGGGCGCAGGGAAAACGACTATCGATAGATGGACTTGGTGGATTGTCGAATCATCAAGTCTATCGGTGGTAAACGAGCCTCATGTCGTTCGCCTGACAACAAGTTCAACATCGAACGCGCAGAGACGGCGCCAATCTCTTCAATCGGCTGACGCAATGTTGTTAAAGCGGGCGTAAAGTATTGAGAGGTGGGCAAATCATCAAAACCGACGATGGAGACATCCTCTGGCACTCTAAAACCGTGGTCAGTTAGGGCTTTCATTGCGCCATAGGCCGTTTGATCATTAGCGGCAAACAACGCAGAGAAATGCACTTTAGATTCAATTAGCTCAACCGTTTTCTCATACCCTGTTTCAGAGCTGAAATCGCCCTGTTTGATCAATTTTGGATTGGGTTTGATTTGCGCTTCAGTTAACGCTTTCTTGTAACCGGCAAAGCGTGCCCCCGAATCTGGTTGACTGGAGAGCCCTTTAATGTGGGCAATATTCACATGGCCAAGTTGCAACAGGTGCAACGTTGCAATATATCCGCCCAGTACATTATCTAGATTCAAGGAGCGAACGTTCTCCCCTTGAATGTCATAACCTACCGCGACAACCGGAATGGATTTCGCCGTGGTGAGAATCGACTGCTCGCTCAAATTGCCCGTCACAATGATGATGCCATCGACGTTGCTTTTCATCAGGTACTCAAGCGCATGAACCTCAAGCTTATTTTGCCAATGTCCAGTCGCTAAAACCAAGGAGTAGCCTTGCGCCAGCAATACGTTCTCCATGTCATTGAGAATACGACTGGTGTAAGGACTGTCTGGATGCTGAATCAGCACACCAATCGTCATCGAGCGACGAGTCGTGCTTTGCTGCATATGAAAATTGGGCTTGTAGCCCAACGTGGTGATCGCCTGCTCGATCTTGTGGCTCTTGTCATCAGAAACATAGGTGGTGCGATTTAAAAAACGCGACACCGTACTAGGCGAGACGCCAGCCAACGTCGCGACATCGTACACCGTGGGGGATTTTTTCTTCTTGTTTGTCATAAGGTTGCTCGGCTCATCATGAGTCACTCACCGTAAGTGGCTGAACTATAATGGGACTGAGTCGTGTACTCAATCCCAACGATTGCGGCTTTGTGAGGTTCAGGCAAAACTCAATGGCAACCAGATATGACATCGCTCTGCCTGCGCCCACGTATGCGCGTCCCTCATTATTGGTACAGATAAGCGAAAATCATTCCCGGTCTGAAGTATCGCCCTGCGGTGTACTTTAACCCCGTGCTGAGTAACCACTTATGCAGCTCAGCGTGATCCGGCCAATTATCCTTAGCAGCAAACTCGTCAGACGCGAGAGAGCGAATAAACGCATCGGCATCATCCGTCAGATTTGGATTCACACGCCCATCGCTAAGTAGATGACCTAAGTGTTGCAAATACGATACCCACTGCTGAGCGCGAGTCTTATCGATGTCAAATCGCTGCGCCATCGACTCTGGCGTCACCACGACCGAGCAATTGAAACCCTCTGGCGCGGCGAAAGGAATCTTCGCCATTTGGTATAGCGCCTGATAGACGGTATCCATCAAGGTTTCCGCTTGCGTTTGCTTACCCGCCAAACGCAGCGCGGTGGCAACACTGAATTGCACACCAATCCAGACATCTTGCGCTTGGAATGCCTCGTGAGGACGCCCGTCCGCTAAGGTCATATTCGCCACCCCCAGCTTAGGACTGTTGGCAACAAAGTTAGTTTGGTAGATAAAATCCAAAGTTCGCTCAGTCCGCTGCGGCGCAAACAAGCGAGGTAGCCCCACCAATTGCAGGTAGCTGTCAGCCAGTAACGCATCACCAAAACTGTTATCTGAATCCTCCACCAGCTCAGCAAACTGAGGGGTAAAGGCGGTGGGTACGCGGCTCAATAACCGCTGCTTCTTCACTTTACGCTGCGCCCTTTGGCCATCGTCACTCGCCTCGTCGATCTCATCAAGATACGCGTTCAACACCGCGGCATCGTGCACTGCGTCACCACTCACCGCTAACCCCAACCCTTGTAGCTCAGCCAAACCTTCTCCTGTCAGATGCTTGGCTTGGACCGGTGTAACGAAAAAGTGGTAATAGCCTTGCTTCTCATCCCATAAGGCACGTTCAAGGGTTGCCAAAGCGCGCTCGCTACGTTCATTGTAACCCTCGCTCAGCGTCATCTCACCAACACATTGAGCTAACTCAGCTGCCGCGCGCAACCCTGCGGCCCATAAGCTACCACAGTAGATAGAGATGCCATGAGACGACAGGTTATCAAACGTATCGTCCGTGCCACGCGTCAAAGGTAGATCCTCACCGGGGCCAATCAGTTGACTGAGGTACTCGATGCTCTCTTTCACCGCCGGCCAGCACTGTTCCACCACCGCCTGATCGCCGGTTTTCTGCCAGTGGCGGTAAACCATCAAGATGTATTTAGGTGCGAGATCCTTCCACTCTTTGACGTTGTGCCAACTGTAGGCATCTGGCTGAATATCGTAAGGGCTGCCAAGATCGTGGATCACCGCGCCGCGCTCGGCACGCGTGCCTTGGTATTTTTCGTCAACCAACTCAGCGTAAGGTTTGTCTTCATACTCCCAATAGCGCCGCAGAGTAGCGTCACTGGCCATAATCGCCCGCGCAAAATGCTTCATTACCGCCCCATCGAGTTGCGGCAACAAATACAGCAGTGAGAATGAACCGTAAAAATAAACATCCAGTGAGTTAAAGAAGGGATAATCGACACACTCTTTGACCAGCAAGGTATCTTCGACGTCCCAGACGGTTGATTCCGCTAAAAACGAGAGGCTGTTCATCGCCATCGTCGCGTAACGCTGGGCACTCTCTTGGCCACTAAACTTGGCCACCGCCTGGTCATAAAAGCCTTGTTGCTGGGTGACAATACGCTGCTCTATCTCTGAAAGCTTAGGCAAGGTCTGGGTTAATATCGTTTCAGCGCGCGATGGCTCAGGGAAGTAGCGAGCGTACGCTTTGTGACTTTGCCAACCGTCGAGAAGGATTTTGCTGTGATCCATCACTTGCGCGAAACGCAGCGATTGCGTTTCACCCGGCTCAAGCTTCACCTGAACACAAACTAGAGCACTGAGTGGCTCACGGCCACTGTAGATACCGCGGTCAAAATGATCATTGGTTCGCCCTGTATGCAGTGCACGCCACACTTGTTGCTGCGCCTTGCTGGCGTAAACCTGTGACTTAAGCGACACGGTTATCTTACCCGCTTGAACTGTGCTCGCTGACGCTTGAACGCCGTAGATCACCTCGCCTTCAATATCACTGGCATACGGTGAGTTGGACGCCAAGCGCACACCACTGAACTGCGTCTCACCTTGGTCAAGCACAATCGGTTGATGCTGATGCCCAATCGGGTTTTGCACCAAGTGACAACACGAATCTTGTACGCCATCTCGCGCCTTTTGGTAGGTCGCTCCCATCAAGTTATTCAGCGGCTGAACCACTGTGACCCACTGAGCTTTATTACTGCGGTTGGTGAGCTGAAATTGGTTCCAGTGCAAAGGTAGACTGCAAAGTTCTGGGGCATCTTTCACCACAGGAGAGACCACTTGGCGAGTTAACTCAATATCACCGAGTCCATGATAGTCATAATCCGCCAACGGATACAGCGCCCGATAATGCACTCGACTGGCCTCAACAGAAGGCACCACTGCACCACGCTGCGGTGTCAATGACCACGCGTGGGTCGACCCATTGACTAACAGACCATTAAAAAAGTCGATCGCGACCAGTAACTGAGTCTCAACGCTTGTCTCGTCAGCCTGAATTGCCTGGTGCGTTGCGGCGCTAAATTCAATATTCCAGCGTAGGAAGTACTCTTTGTTGATCAAGTAGAACTGACCAGAAAAAATGGTTTCCCTAATTAAGGATAGTAGCTCATCTTTATTATTACATTGTGATATATCACGTAAAAATATCGCTGGATAGTAATTTAAATACAGTCTCGCTTCAGAAAAATCCGATATATCCAGATTCTCAACGTGATGTTCATCCATCACAGAAATATAGAAATCGTTGAAGTAGACATCATCCTCTTGGCAATCAATAAATATACCAGGAATGAAACTAAAATTCGGCGTTTTACCTTGCGGCGTTAAGGTGAAAGTGTTGCCAATACCACCCACCGCCATCCCTGTATTTTCAGGGGTGGTTGAGATAGGCGTATACCAAGGCTGGATAAATTCAACGGCGTTGCCTTTACTGCACAGAACATCCGATGGACCAAAATATGAAGTGTATGGAATTTTATTTATCATAATGTGAAAACCAACATTGAATATTTACATTCATCAATTAATATCATCTTCAAAGGAGATATTAATATGTTTAAAATCGTTAAAGGGAAATTTGGAGATTTTCACTCCACAACACTCTTAAATTCAAAACTCGGCATCTGCGTCGAAATTATTCAAGACTTTGGTGCCATTATTAACCAATATCGGGTCAATCATAGTCCTTTCTCATTTATTGTCGGCTACCAAGACAGTCAAAATGTGATTCAATCTCACCCTTTTTTCTCTCGTAGTGCCAAACTGTTTCCCTTCCCTAACCGCCTAAAAAACGGTCAATATCACTACCGAGGGCATGACTACAGATTACCGTCTAACTTTCCTTGGTCTGAACATGCCGTACATGGCCTACTTTACAATCAACCGTTTCAAGTCGTTGAAACCGATGCACAAGAGCACTTCGCCACGGCGCGTTTTCGCTATGAGACCGACCATCTTGCCGGCGGTTTTCCGTTCGCTTTCCGGCTCGACGTCTGCTATCACATTGATGATAATGGCCGCCTTCGCTGTGATACCGAGATCACCAATACCGGCAAATCCCCTTTCCCTTATGGCGATGCTTGGCATCCTTATTTTTCGCTCGGTGATTCACTGGCGCAGTGCCAACTGAGCCTAAGCCCTCATCAAGAGGTCGTACACCGCGATGATTTACCCACCGGCGAATACACGAGCAACACCGCCCTCAGTAACCCAACGACGCTCGCCGATGTCACACTCAATCATTGCTATCGATTTCATCACAGCAGTGATCAATCACTCACCCTAACCCGAGCGGATCAACAAGCCCATCTCGACTACCAGCAAGGGGCAAATTACCCTTTTATTCAGCTCTACACACCAGCGTCGGAGCCGAGTATTGCTATTGAACCTATGTCATGCCCTGCTGATGCGTTTAACAATCACATGGGTTTATTGGAACTTAACCCCGAGCAAACCGCGCAGTTTGAGTGGCAATGCCACGCGCACTATCAGCCACGGCGCTGATGCACCATCGTCGGGGAGGCTAACCTCCCCGAGCATTGGTTAGCCTAGCGTCACCTCAATGCGGTGGTCACCCGCCGCCAATACGGGCACTTTATTGCCCTCGACACGTTCACCGTTGACACGTAACTCAGCCACCCCCTTACTCACCCGGTTAGGGTTATCGACATGGATGTGGTACGTGGCGCCGCGAAATTGTCGAGTCACACGAAATTCTGGCCACGCTTTAGGAATGCAGGGGTCAATGATCAATCCATCGATGTCTGGTCTTACGCCCAAAATCCACTGTGTGCCCGCGACGTAAGTCCAAGACGAAGTGCCCGATAGCCAAGCATTACGTCCCAATCCAAACTGCGGATGCTCATCACCCAGAATGTTTTGTGGGTAACAGTAGGGCTCCGATTCGAATGTCTCAATCGCATCATTTTTCGAGGCAGGATTGATTTGACGATAGTACTGATACGCTCGATCACCATTGCCCATCTTCGCCTCAGCAATCATCACCCAAGGGTTGGCGTGCAGGAAGATGCCGCCATTTTCTTTCGCCCCAGGTGGATACGTCGAGACGCCACCTAAGTTAGGATCAAAGCCGTTATAGCCTGGTGTTGACAGCTTAATCCCGTTGGCGGTATTGAGTTTCGAGTGGACAGAATTCAGCGCCGTGGTGGCACGCTCGCTATCAGCAAACCCAGAGATCACTGGCCAGCTTTGACCATTGGTGTAGATTTGCCCTTGCGCGTTGATGTGTGAGCCAATCGGCTGGCCTTGCTCATCAAAATAACGGATAAACCATTCGCCATCCCATCCACACTCATTGACGGTGGATTTCATCTGCTCGTACTGGGCTTGGTATTGCTGCGCACGTTGCTCATCACCCCGCAAGCGACACAAATCAAGCATATCCAACAGCGCTTTACCGTACATGTTGGCGACCATCATCGACTCAGCGCCAGTGGGCAAGTTAACCGTGTCATTCCAATCTGCAAAACCCAATAGCGGCAATCCGTGTTGACCGGTGTTGCTGCGCGTGAACTCTATCGCTCGGCATAAATGCTCCCACACTGAGGCAGATTCAAGCGGTTGACCCTGTTTATCTTTTTGATAAAAAGGAATCGATTTGTCGAGAAACGCACCGTTGCCAGTCTCTTTGACGTATTGGGTGACGGCATAAATGATCCACAAGTGATCATCGCCATAGTAATCCGGTCGGTCTTCTTCTTCTCGCGAGTCACCAGCATTGGCTTCCATCGTAGAGGGAAAGAACTGGTGCATCGCGGAGCCATCTTGGTTTTGAACCGATAAAAGGCGCTCAATAAACTCACGCGCCTCTTCCGGCATATGGGTAATCACGCCCAAGGTATCTTGTGATGAGTCTCGAAAACCAATACCACGCGCACCGTAGCCAAGCTGATACAGAGACAAGTAACGTGACCAGTTCTTAGTGGTATGACACTGACGCGGGTTGTGGATGTTAAGCATCGAGTTCATCGCCGGATCGGGCGTTTCTACCTGTACGGTCGCCAAGTAAGATTGCCAATGTTCGGCTAGCTCAGTAAAGGCTTTGTCCACTTGGGCGTGATCGCGGTATTTCTCCAGCATGGGCGCGGCCTCAGCCAAACTCGACATTTGCGTCAGTTGCACGACGGTGCGCTCGCTTGCTTGAGGCTCAATCCAACCCAAACGCAAATTGAGCGCGCCGATGTTGTCGCCACGTAAACACTCGCTGTTGCCCAGTTCCTCTGCAAACAACTTCTCTGGCGCGGCCCAACTGCCATAACCGTGATTACCGAGAAACACTTGGCGGTCGCCATCGAATGAGGTCGCCACTCGGTCGGCGGTCATCAAGTTAACGGCATAATCGCGCTTCATAAAAGCGTATTGCTCTAAGACGGTATGACCGCTCGCCTGTTGATGCGCGTTGAGCGTCATCGTTTGCGGCACCCAGTCCGCGTTGACGAGCTGCTTAAGGGCATCAAAATGGGTAAATTCGAACACTGGCACAACATCTACGTGCAACACCTCATCACTGATGTTGGTGATTCGGATGTCTTCGAGCAAGACGGGCGCATCTTTGGGTACAAAGAAGGTCGCCTCACAGCGCACCCCATACCCTTCGGCGATGATGGTGGTGTATGACAGCCCGGTATGGTTCTCAAACTTATCGAGAGGTTTGAGCGTCGGCGTATAGAAGGGTGAAAACACCTGAACATCGCCTTGGTGGTTTTTCACCTTTAGGTATAAGGTCGACCCTTTAAACTCTGAGTTGGGCAACTGAGCGATGTATTTGGTGATGCGGTTGAGGGCTGGGTCACCTTTACACAATACCACGCCGCCATTGCTGTCGACCAAGCCGCCAAAATCGAGTGTGCCCACGTAGTTACACCACTTGATTGGCGTACATGGTGTGGTGGCGACGTATTCTTTGTTGTTGTCGTCAAAATATCCGAAATTCATGTCACTATCCCTGGCTCCCCCAATCCGAGGGAGCAAATCATTAAATCGTGTAATAAAGCGAATTAGATTCGCCGTGAGTAGCAGCCTTAACTTGCGAGCGAGTTTTCGCTCAGCGCGTCAAACAGATGAATCGCGTCGAGATCGAGGTATAAAGTCAAATCCTTCACATCGACTTCTGCCGCTTGGGTTTCAACCATCAACGGCTGACCACTGACCTCGGTTTTCAGCAAAATGCTGGCGCCGAGCAGCTCTTTGTCTTTGATAGTGACAGGAATCGGCAGCACGCGGTCATGGTCCACTTGCTCAGCACGCAAATGGATATCGGTTGGGCGCACACCAAAGTGCAGTGCGAGATTTTTCGACGCGTGCGCTTTAAAACGCTCTGGCAATGGGATCTCGACATCGCCAAGGGCAACAAAGAACGCCCCTTGCTTTTCAATCAACTTCGCATCCAACATGTTCATCGACGGGTTGCCGATGAACTGCGCAACAAATTTGTTGGCAGGGCGTTTAAAGACTTCGGTTGGCGTACCGACCTGCGCCACATAGCCATCTTTGAGAATGACGATGCGATCGGCGAGCGTCATCGCCTCAATCTGATCGTGGGTCACGTAAATCGTGGTGGTTTTCAGCTCACGATGCAGTTGCTTGATTTCTTCACGCATCACACCGCGCAGCTTCGCATCAAGGTTCGATAAAGGTTCATCAAACAAGAACACCTTAGGTGTACGAACCATAGCGCGCCCCATGGCCACTCGCTGGCGCTGACCGCCCGATAACTCTTTCGGTTTACGCTCAAGCAAAGGTTCGAGCTCGAGCATTTTGGCGGCTTTGCGCACTTCAACGTCGATGTCTGGCTTTTTCATCCCTTTTAGTTTGAGGGCAAACGCGATGTTCTCGTACACCGTCATGTGCGGGTAGAGCGCGTAGCTTTGAAACACCATCGCCAAATCACGATCTTTGGCATCGATTTTGTTCATCAGCTTGTCGCCGACAAAAATATCGCCTGAGGAGATGCTCTCCAACCCCGCGAGCATGCGCAGCGTGGTCGATTTACCGCAGCCAGAAGGGCCAAGGAACACCACAAACTCACCATCATTGACGGTAAAATCGAAGTGCTTTACCACGTCCACATCACCAAACGATTTTTTAATGTTACGAAATTCTACTTTAGCCATTAGTTGTTCTCCTCAGCGCGCTCTAGCAACATATTGCGATAGGCAATGGCGCTCTGTTTCAAAGTTCTTTGTTGAGTTTGGTAATCGACATGGACGATGCCGAAACGTTGGTGGTAGCCAAATGACCATTCGAAGTTATCCATCAGGCTCCACGCAAAATAACCATCGACGCGAACGCCCGCTTTGATAGCGTTGTCGACCGCTTCTAAATGCGATTGGAAGTACGCCACACGTTGCGTGTCGTCAACGCGGCCCTCGCAGACGTCATCATCACCGGCAGCGCCGTTTTCTGTGATATAGACAGGCGGTAGATTGGCGTAGCGCTCTTTAAAGCGCACCAAGAGATCCGTCAGACCTTGTGGATAAATTTCCCAGCCAATGTGGGTGTACTCCGACTCTTGCGGTTTGATGGTCTCAATCTCACCTTGCTCGTTGTAACGGGCAACGCTGCGGCTGTAGTAGTTCAGGCCAACATAATCCACCGGCGCTGAAATCACTGCCAAATCACCTTCTAGGATCATCGGCATATTGGCGGCGTGTTTTTCCATCACCACCGCTGGGTACTCCCCTTTAAGTACCGGATCCATGAACCAGTGATAACTCTCCGCTTCACAGTAATCCGCCGCGCCTTGGTCTTCTGGCGTTAGTGGGTAAGACGGCGTCGCGTTAAATACAATGCCATGCAAAGAGGCTGGTGCATTGGCGCGCAGGATTGGCATCGCCAAGCCGTGGCCAAGCATCAAGTGATGAGACGCTAAAAAGCCCTCTTTGTCCCCTTCGATACCCGGCGCATGAATTCCCCAGCGGTAGCCGAGAAAAGCGGCAACAAACGGTTCGTTAAGCGTAGTGTAAACATCAATTTTGTTGCCAAAATACTCACTGACAACTTGAGCATACTCAGCAAACTTGTAAGCGGTTTCACGATTTAACCAACCGCCCTTGTCTTCAAGGTATTGAGGCAGATCCCAATGATAGAGCGTGACATAGACCTTTAAACCACGAGCATGACACTCATCGATGATCTGCTCGTAGAACGCCAATCCTTGCTCATTGACCACGCCGTCTTGTGGCAAAATGCGCGGCCACGCCATGGATAAGCGGTAAGCATCCACACCGAGACTATGAATCATCTCAATGTCTTGTTTCCATAAATGGTAGTGATCGCAGGCTACAGCGCCGGTGTCGCCATTGTCGACTTTGCCAGGCACGGCGCAAAAGGTATCCCAAATAGAGGGCGTACGACCGCCTTCATGGATGCCACCTTCGATTTGGTAAGACGAGGTCGCCACACCAAAGACAAATTCCTTACTGCGTAATTTTGAGTCACTTGGAAGTTGATATTTATTCATTTTCTTACCTTATCTAACCTTTTACTGCACCCGACGTTAAGCCGCTGATCATCTGTTTTGACGCGAAGAGATACGTCACCACCAAAGGCAAAATGGAAATGGTGGTCCCCAGCATCACCGCGCCCCATGGCGTATTAGGAATCCCTTGCACACTGCGCAGGGCTTGAGTAATCACGTAGTTTTCTGGCGTCGTCAGTACAACTAAGGGCTGCATGAACATATTCCAGAAGAAGACGAACTGAACGATAGCCAATGTTGCCAACGCTGGTTTCATCAATGGCAAAACCACGCTCCAGTAAGTTCTAAACTCCCCCGCTCCATCCAGTTTAGCCGCTTCAAGCAACTCTTTCGGGATCGAGGCCACAACGTGCTGACGCATCAAGAAAATACCAAACGGCGTCGTAGTAAATGGCAGCCAAACCGCCATGTGGTTATCAAGCAAGCCAAGGAACTTGACGATCATAAAGTAGGGAATCAAGCTCAGCACGGGCGGGATCATCATGGACCCAACCAACATGCCGAACAGGATATTTTTGCCGCGGAACTTGAACACAGCGAAGGCATAGCCCCCCATGCTACAAAACAGCAGCGAAATCGTGGTGCCTAGGAAGGCGACATAAATCGAGTTAAACATCGCTTGCCAAAAAGGCATGATCTCTTGCAGTTTGGCGTAGTTGATCGCCAAGCTGTCACCAATGGCAAAGCTGATGCCCGAACCAAAGATCTCGGTGCGGTCGCGTGTGGATAACAGCGCCGACCAAACAAACGGAAACACCGTCACAATCGCAGAGACAATCAGAATGATGCCCAATACGACCATCAGCACCTTAGTGAAAATTTCAATTGCTCGGTCGCTGGGCTTGATGGCTGCCCAAATCGACACTGGCGAAGTCGCAGAGTGAGTCGTCATGGTTATTGCTCCCCTAAGCCTTTTTTACCGAAGAAGAAGAATTGAATCGTGGTACACGCAGCGATCAAGGCAAACAGCAACCAAGAAATCGCTGAAGCGGTGCCCATCTCTAGCCATTCCCAACCCACTTTGTAGAGGTACATGGAGATAGTGAGGCCCGATTGACCCGTACCGCCAGTACCACGTGTCAGAACGAACGGTTCTTCAAATAGCTGTAGGTTACCGATGATGGTCATGGTGACCGCGAAGAAGACAAACGGACGAATCATCGGCAGTGAAATGTTCCAAAAACGGCGCAGTGCGTTGGCGCCATCCATACGGGCAGCTTCTAGGATGTCTTTGGGTATGGTCATCAAGCCTGTGGTGTAGAGCACGATGTTGAAACCGGTGTATTTCCAAAACACCATGATGGCAATCGATGGTTTCACCATAGTCGCATCATCTAACCAACGAATCGGCTGGTACTCATTCACCCAACTGAACGCCCATCCAAACAGAGAACTGTCAGCCAACGCCATCAAGGTTTGGTTGATGATGCCGGAGTTTGGCGAGTACATGTTGAAGAAGATCAGCGATGCCGCAACGGTTGAGGTAATAAACGGCAGAAAATACGCTGACGTTAACCAATGACGAAGACGGTCACCCATTGACACCAAAATGTACGCCACAGGAATGGCGACAAGGTGCTGAGCCACACCGGATGTGATGGCTAACCACAACGTATTTTTCAATGAGCGCCAAAGCCACGGGTCGGTCAATGCAATGTAGTAGTTCTCATACCCCACATATTGCATCGCGCCGAGTCCTTCGACTGGGTTCCACCCATGGAACGAGAGATAAACAGAAAAAAGTAACGGGAAAATCCCAAATACAGAAAAAATAATCAAAAACGGCAATAGGAATCCGTACGGTGTAAGCGCTTTCAAATTTAGGCGAGAAAAAAGACTCTGACCGGTTGAAGTTTCCATGGCGCTGCTCGCTGCTTGATTCATAGTAACGACCTCTTACCTAGGGAGACGCAGAGTTGCGTCTCCCAAACTTAAAACAAACGTTGACTTACAGGTTGCGCGTACGACGCTTGATCAAACGCTCTGCTTCTTGCAGTGCGGTTTTGATGTCTTTGCCTTCATCCAGCACTTCCATCAACGCGTTTTCTAAGATGATAGAGCGCGCGACGTGGTCACCTTTTGCTGGCGCCACTGGCTTGATGTTCTTCGCCACTTCAGCAAACAACAAACGCGCTTTCTGTCCACCGAGGAAGACCACTTCTTCTTGGAACAGATCGTCATCGTAGGTCGTCACGTTCGCTGGGAACGCAGCAATAGTTTCAAAGTGCTTGAGCTGCACATCACGGTTAGTCGTCATGTATTCAATCAACTTCCACGCTTCGTCTTGCTTAGTCGATTGTGTCGGAATAGAAAGGAATGAACCGCCCCAGCTGCCGTAGATGCCATCTGGTAGGTTCGATACGCCCCACTTACCGGCGGTGTCTGGTGCGATCCAGTTATTTAGGTGACCCAATAGCCAAGCACCTGACAACTGCGTGGCGAATGTGCCATTACGGAAACCTTCGTACCACTCGTTTGACCATGCCAAGATACGGCCATCTAAGCCTTTATCACGGATCTGCTTCGCCACTTCGAACGCATGAACAAAGCGCTCAGACGTCACCACAGGCTCGCCTTTGGCATCAAAGTACAGACCTTCGCCTTCCGGCACAGTTGTAAAGATAATCGCTTGCGCAACGTCCGCTGCAGAGGCAATCAACTGGACATTTTGTGCTTTAAGTTTTTCACCCGCCGCGATGTAAGAATCCCAATCTTTGATGGCTTCGTTGACATCAATACCGGCGTTCTCAAAAATGTCCGTACGGTAGTACATCACACCTGGGCCTAGGTCGACAGGGATACCGTAGACATCACCATCACCGCCCTTGCCTTGTGTCCATGCATAAGGCGCAAAGCGATCGGCGTATTTGTCTGCCCCATATTGCTCAGATAAGTTCACCAAACCGCCAGAGGCAACAAACGGACCGATTTTTTCGACATCGACTACGATCACATCACCTGCGCCCGACCCTGTTGCCAAGTTGGTGGTCAACTTGGTGTGGTGGTCACCATGGTTGTTCATCAGGTAGTCGACCTTGATGCCAGACTCTTTTTCAAATTCAGGCAGAAGCACTTTTAAGCTGCTGTCAAAATCTGGAAATCCATCAAAACGAATTTGACTGTCTGCTGCTGTCGCTGTGGCAGCAAGCCCGAGTGCAACCGCGCTCGAAAGCGCTAAGGTCTTAAATTTCATGTCTTATCCTTAATCTTGTTATTGGTGTTTAAACGAGTGCTATAGGGTACTGTTTAGGTCCTTGACTGAATCTCGCACTACCAACGCGGGGTTGAGTTTGAAATTCACATCACGCTTGTTTTTGTTCAGTTTTTGCAAGGTGAGCTGTACGGCCTCAATGCTCATTTGCTCAATGGGGAAGTTGATTGTGGTTAACGATGGGGTGAGGTAACGAGCGAAAATGTTATCGTCAAATCCCACCAGCGACACCTCCTCCGGGATAGAGAAACCTGCGCTGCGCAGCACCTCAAACGCACCAAACGCCATGTGATCGTTCGACGCAAAAATCGCGCTGAATCGGCACCGACGCTTGAGCAGTTTTTTGGTGGCGATAACACCGGTCTCTTCGGTAAACCCTGCCTCCGAGACCAGCGCTTCGTTGTACTCCAAGCCTGCTTCCTCCAGTGCACTTCGGTAACCCTGCAAACGCCCCCGTGCGTCTGACTTATCCAAAGGCCCTGTGATACAAGCAATCTCGGTGTGCCCCTGCTGCAAAAGATATTGAGTCGCCAGTTTGCCCCCCAACTCGTTGTCAATATCGATGCAGCTCTGATACATCTCTGGAATAAAACGGTTCACTAACACAACAGGAATCCCTTGTTCTTCCAGAGCGATCAGATAGTCATCACACAGGTGTTGAACATGAAGAATTAATGCATCGACCCTACGTCCTAGCAAAAACTCCACTGACTCACGTTGCCCCTGCTCCGTGTTTGAGCCAGCTGTCACCACTGCGTGATAACCAAAGCGGCGCAGGTTTTCCTCTAGACAATGGAGAATGCCCGAGAAGAAAGGCCCACCTAGCTCCGGTACAACAATCCCAACGCTACCGGTACGACTCGACGCTAAGGCTTGAGCAATCGAATTGGGACGATAGCCCAGTTCTTTGATCGCTTTTTCCACCTTGAGCTTCTTGTCGTGACTCACGCGACTGGTACCGTTAATGACTCGAGATACCGTCGCCTGAGAAACCCCCGCATGCTCGGAAACGTGTTTAATTGTTGCCACTGAAACCTCAATACTGCTTTGACTTGAAACCGCTTACAGGCTGAGTATTCCGTAGTTGAAGGGAGGAATGAGTGAGTGTCATCACACTAATTTTTGGAAAAAAATGGCGGTTTTGGAAAAATAGAGAGCCGCTACAGTTTCAATCGTCGCCATGAAACAGTTTCATGAAATAACCACACATCTTTTATTTATCAGGCCAGAAAATAGCCTAATAGCATGTGTTTTTATGGGGCATAAAATAAAAAAAGAGAGGCAAATACCTCTCTAATATAATGCTTAATAGTGAAATTAATGGCGCAATATAAAGCTGGCCGTTAATTCAAATTGCACTTGCGCCAGTTGTTCCAACTCTTTTCCTTGAGTCGCGAGTTGGTGTGAGCGATCTAAATTTTGCTCTGCTAAGGAGTGAATGTGACTGACGTTCTTAGTGACATCACTGGCCACCGACTGGTGCTCCGTTGTCGCACACGCGATTTGATGGCTACGCTGAGAGACCTGATCCAATCGGCTATGCACTTCATGCAGTCGCGCGTTGACTCGCTCGGTTTGCTGCATGCTCTGCCCCATCCCATTCAAACAACTGGCAATTTGTTGGCTAGCGAGATCCGAGCGCTGTTGCAATCGCTCAATTTTACTTTGAATCTCTTTGGCGCTGCTGGTGGTCTGCGCTGCTAAAACCCGCACTTCATCGGCCACCACAGAGAACCCTCGGCCATGCTCACCGGCGCGCGCAGCTTCAATCGCCGCATTCAGCGCAAGTAAATTGGTCTGCTCTGAAATACCGGATATAGCCTCCAATATCGACTCAATGCTGGCACTTTCAGCCTCCAGTACTCCGATGGTTTCAGTGACTTGGTTAAGCTCTTCAGAGAGCGATTCCAACATCGCCACATTGCTATTCATCTCTGTCTGCGCGTGCTGGGAGTGCTCAACGGCGCCAGTGACTAGGGAGAGCGTCTGCTCTGCTGAGCTCGCGATGTCTGTCACCGAGCACTCGATTTGCTCCATCGCCGTCGCTACCAGCAGCGTTTGCTCCGTCTGTTGACTGATCGCTTGATTGAGCTCTGCGCTAATGGTTTGGTTGGAGAGTGATGCCTCATTGACCTGCGCACTGGATTGACGAATACGCTCAATCATCTCCGACAGATGACGCACCACGACATTGACCTTTTGCGCCACCTGACCAAACTCGTTGCGCGCTGAATAATCGACATCAGACGTAAGATCTTTCTGCGCGATGGCATCGAGTGCCCCCAGTAAGAGCCGTGTCGGTCGGCGCACCATACTGGCAAAACTCAAACCCAACACAAGCGCGACAACAATAGAGCCAAACGAGATGCCGATAAACAAGGTTTGAGTTGCCTCGGTGGCCGATTTTGCCTCTTCATACAGGTCATTGGCGACCTGATTGGCAAAGCGTGACAAGCCATCGATATGCTCGAGCTGGCGATCAATGGCTTGTTCCAACTCCTGACGTAGTTGTCGCAATTGTTCTGCCTGCTCTACGGTTTGCAGGTGCCAATGCACCGCACCCTCTTGAGCAAACGCATGTAGCTTTAGGCGCTGTAAGGTACCTTCTAGCGTTTGATAGACCTTTGGCGCTACTGCGGTTAAGGCTTGTTCGCTCTCCTCCAAATAACGTTGACGCGTCGTAAAACGTCGCGCCACTGAGCGCAGCTCTGTCATGTCTTTCTGCTTGTAGACCTCATTCGCTTCATTGCCCAGCAACGACACTTGACTGGTCAATCCATCCAACGCTCGCTGAGCTGACTCTGATTGTGCTCGTGTACGCGCACGTTGAAGCGAGTTACTCAACTGCGTCATCAGTTGTTGGAATTGAGATTGAAGATAGTCACTGCGATCTTGCGCATCAAGCACATCGGTATAGGCACCCATCACCGCTTCCAAACCACTGAGCGCCAATTGCCCTTGTTCTTTGACGGGTGTGAGGAATGGCATGAGCTGAGGTTGATGCTGCGCTGCCGATTCAAACCACTCCAACTGACTCAGATAGACATCGCGATTGACGGCTATCCGCTCTTCAAAAGGGGGCAACTCATCCAAATATTGAGCCGATAAAAAGGGCGTAAGGCTACGATTGATATTAAGAAAATCTATGGTCAACTGCGCAGAGCGCAACATCAATGGCGTCGTATCACGAGTAATCGACTCCATCTTATCTGTGACATCTTGGTTACTGTGTACAGAGAGCCACGCCGATCCGACCATAATCGCAATCAAGCAGATAAAGCCCAAATAGAGGCGTGACACAAGGGTTTGAAATGGCATAGGTTCACCCGTTCTTGACCGAATCTAGAACACTTCGGTGTTTGACAAGGATAAAAAATGGGCACAAAACTGTGCCCAAACTGGAGTTAAATTGGCTGGTCGACCCGGCCCCACCAATCTGCCTTGTGGGGCCAATAAGTTGGACAGTAAATTACCCTAGGCTTACCACCACGCCTCGAACATGGCGCCGACAGCCACGGTGTCTGCGGTTGTTTTATCACCCGCTGAGCCAGTCGTTTCTACATCGCCAACGGTTGTATAGAAGCGCAGCATCGGACGGCTCCAAGGCAAGCCTCCCAGTGACACGTTTTGAGATAATGTCACTTTCCAACCGGTTTTCTCACTGCCATCGTCCCAATCTTCCATCGCATAACCAGCTTCTAGCCATGTTGAATGAACGTCATCCCATTGATACTGTGGACGAACGATACCGGCGTATTCGCTTTTCTCATCGGTATCAGCACCTGAAATATCTTTGTACGACACTAAGTAATCGATAATAAATTGCTCAGACGCTTTGTAGCCCCCTTCGACACTTGCGTAGAAGACCTGCTTATCACCTGCTAGCTCGAATACCGAGTTGTCAGCGCCATCGGCGTATTTCATCACTAACTTATTAGAGCTACCTAGGCCAAGTACGGCACCGACTTGCCAAGCGGTTTCATCTTCAACGTTTACTGCAGGATTTTTCTTCACAACAATGTCGCCATCTTCGTCAATCACGATTTCCTCACTCGCTGAGCTGTTGGCTTCACTAGAAGCAAAACCATAGTTCGCGTAAAGGTCTAGATTGCCGAAACCCAAATTGATTCCATGTAACTTTGACGTAATAGCATAGCGGCCCGCATCGTTGCCTAATGCCCCGTCGGAGCTGTCCACTGCACCAACAAAGCCCATATCCAACTTCACGCCACCCAAGTTTAGGTTGTTGAAGCCCGCGCCTTGGCCATCATGAGACATCCAGAAGTAATCATTCAAACCTTGTTGTGGACGCTGATGGAAGTCACGACCCGCCCACATGTAGAGCTCTGGTTGGCTTTCAAAAATGTTAGTGACGCCGGCATACATTTTCTTCAAATTCACGCCGCCTGATGAACCCCATTGGTCGTTGTTCCAATCATCCACCATGAAAACCAAATCCCATTTGGCACCATTGTCTGCTTGGAAGATTTTGGCTAATTGAACTTCACCACCATTCGCTTCGTTACCCAAACGGCCAAGAGAGCGACCAGTGCTGCCCACTTCGACATAACGGTTGTCACCTGACGAGTGGTGCGCGCCATAACGTGCGTAACCTGAGAAGATAATGCCTTGAGGCACTTGCGTATCTGGAGTCAACACAGCTTGTTGTTGGTCATTGACGTAGTCAATTTCAACCAGCTTTGACTCTAATTCTTGAATACGTTGCTCTAATGCCGAAATATCGGTTTCCGCAGCAAGGACAGAGGCAGAAGCGAGAGTGGAAGCCACCGCTAAAGTTATTGGTAAAACTCTAAAATGTTTCATGTTATATCCCTATTTAATTTAGGTTTGTTTTAATTCAGGGAAATAATAAGCAATGAAACCTTTGAAAATATTTGCCGACTTCACATCCGATTATTGAAATAAGCGTCATGAAACTGTTCTATTCAAGAGATTTAAAAATTAAAACAAGACTTTCATAGAGTTATGACGTTGTTTTTCAGGTTAGGCGAGGATGAAATCGGTTTCATTTCATGAGATTTGGCGAAATTTGTCACGAAAACGAGTCGATAAACAGGCGAACAAAAAACAACTCACATGAAAACTTTCAGCATTATGAAGGCTTTCATGCTCGCTCAACGGCTTTTCTTCGCTCTTGGTGATTTGCCTTTAAAAGAACGTCTCTTTTTGTAGGCCGGACGCTCAACCTTAGGTAAATGACGCAGCGATGGCGGTACGTCACCGGATTTGACCTGCTGCATCAATCCGTCGATGCTCTGTTGGAGTGCTTGCATGAAAGGTTGGTAGGCTTGATTTCGCTCGGCCATACCTTGCAACTGGTGCTCCCAGTGGGCGGTCATGTCAGGGTAGGTGGATTCGCTTGGCAAGGCGTGAATTAGCCCGCGCCCGGCGGCGGAGCTCAATATGGCTTTGCCTTGGCGGGTGAGGAGTTGACGCTTAAATAGCGTATCCAAAATACCGGCTCGAGTAGCTTCGGTGCCTAACCCGTCGGTCTCTTTTAAGATGGCTTTTAATGCTTTGTCTTCAACGAATCGGGCGATGCCTGTCATCGCTTGCAGTAACGTGGCTTCGGTAAAGTGTTTCGGCGGCTCTGTTTTTCTCTCTTTGATCTCTCCCTCTCGGCAGGTCAGCACTTCTCCTTTCGCCAGCGGTGGCACCGTCTCAACGCCTTGATCCTCATCATCCACTTTGCCCATCAGTGCCTTCCACCCCGCTAAGACCAATTGTCGACCTTTAGCGACAAACGCACCGCCGGCGATCTCAAACACCAACTTGGCTTCGGCATACACAGCTGCAGGGTAAAACTGCATCAGATATTGGCGAGCAATCTGCTGATAGATTTTCATTTCACTTGCAGAGAGCGCATTGACTGACGCTTTTTTAGGCGTCGGAATAATCGCGTGGTGTGCATCCACCTTGCTGTCATTCCATGCTTTGGACTTCAAGGAGAGATTCGCCTCCTCCACCGCCGTGGACAGATCCTTGGCGTTATTGGCAATCGCATCACAGACCGAACGCGCCTGCGAGTAGTGCTCAAGCGGCAGGTAGCGGCAATCTGAGCGTGGGTAGGTGATGAGCTTATGTTTTTCGTACAACGATTGGCAGGTATCAAGCACTTGTTGTGCGCTCATACCAAAACGCTTGGCGGCGTCAATTTGCAGTGCAGAGAGCGAATAAGGAAGCGGCGCCGACTGCTTAGTCTGCTTTTGTTCGGACTCCACCACCGTGGCCGGCTGATTGGCGATACGGCTTGCAACGTTCTCAACCAGCTTGCGGCTCAATACTCGGCCTTCTTCATCGAGCCAAGGCTGACAGGCTTCACTCGGCTTCCATCTCGCGCGAATATCAAACGCCTGATCACCCTGCTGATAGGGAATCAACGCATGCAACGTAAAATAATCTTTAGGTACAAACTGCTCAATCTCTTCATCTCGACGCACCACTAAGCCGAGTACCGGAGTCTGAACGCGCCCAACGGATAAAACGCCCTGATAGCCCGCTTTTTGCCCCAACAAGGTATAGGCTCGCGACATATTCATCCCATACAACCAGTCGGCGCGCGAACGCGCCAACGCGGAAACAGAAAGGGGGATAAAGTCACGGTTGCTGCGCATTTGGCTAAGCGCACGTTTAACGGCCGGTAAGTTCAAGTCACTGATCAGCAGACGTTGCATCGACGTCCTCTTACCTTGGGGGACGCGACAGTATTCAATCACTTCATCCACCAGCAATTGCCCTTCTCTGTCTGGATCCCCAGCGTGGACGATCTGCTGCGCCTCTTTCAGTAACTTACGGACCACTGTGAGCTGCTTGCTGGCGGACTTTCTCGGTCTGAGTTGCCACTGTGACGGGACAATAGGCAAGTCAGCGAGATTCCACTTTTTGTAGCGCTCGTCATAACTGTCTGGCTCGACCTGCTCTAACAGGTGACCAATACACCAGGTCACTACATCGCCATTGCCGCAACGAATATAGCCTGACTCATTTTTCTTTGGGCCAGGCAGCGCTGCCGCGATCGCTCGGCCAAGACTGGGTTTTTCAGCAATAAACAGACGGGACATAGGGAGTTTAGACGCGAGTCAAATGGCAAAAAATAAGGGCAACATTAACCAATGTCGCCCTTACAAATCAAGAAAAACTGTAAATATAACCAGTATTATTCTTCGTCGCTGCCTGCTCGCGCCGCGGCTTCTTTAATCAGTGGCTGCAATTCGCCTTTTTGGAACATCTCAATAATGATGTCACATCCACCGATCAGCTCACCTTCTACCCACAATTGTGGGAACGTTGGCCACTGCGCATACGCTGGCAGTTCTGCACGGATGTCTGGATTTTGTAGAATGTCTACGTAAGCGAACTTTTCGCCACAAGCCATCAAAGCTTGCGCTGCTTGAGATGAGAAACCGCAGCTTGGTAGTTTCGGGGAACCTTTCATGTAAAGAAGGATCGTGTTTTCTGCGATTTGCTGTTTGATTTTATCGATAGTTTCCATTGCTTCCTCTTAATGGAGTTACTGCAAATATTCTGGACATTCTAAACCATTAGCGCAGAATAAAAAGCCTACAATAAGAAGGGATTTAATCCTTGCACAAATTTGGGCTTGAATGCGACACTGTTTGCACAATGCGGTGTCTTGCAAAAGCCGACGGGCTCTTGACGAGAATTTTGCAGTGATCGGATCCGAATAACTCTTTTAATAAAGTAAAAACTTGCTAAACTAGAACGCAAGTCAGCACATTGACCACAGCAAGCCGCGTGCAAGCTGTGAATAATAAATAACACTGGAAGCAATCGAAAGGGCTAACCCTTTCAAATCAATGGAGAATCGAGCAATGGCATTTGAACTACCCGCTCTTCCTTACGCGAAAGACGCACTAGAACCACACATCTCAGCAGAAACCCTAGATTTCCACCACGGCAAGCACCACAACACTTACGTGGTTAAGCTCAACGGCCTAATCCCAGGTACTGAGTTCGAAGGCAAAACACTTGAAGAGATCATCAAGACATCTTCTGGCGGCATCTTTAACAACGCTGCACAGATCTGGAACCACACCTTCTACTGGCACTGTCTTGCTCCAAACGCGGGTGGTGAGCCAACAGGCGCAGTAGCCGATGCCATCAACGCAGCCTTTGGTTCGTTCGACGCATTCAAAGCGAAGTTTACTGATGCGGCAATCAACAACTTCGGTTCTTCTTGGACATGGCTTGTGAAAAAAGCTGACGGCTCACTAGATATCGTGAACACGTCAAACGCAGCGACGCCACTAACAGAAGAAGGCACCACGCCACTACTGACGGTTGACCTATGGGAACACGCGTACTACATCGACTACCGTAACGTTCGTCCAGATTACATGAACGGTTTCTGGGCACTGGTTAACTGGGACTTCGTTGCAGAAAACCTAGCAAAATAATCCCTTCCCCCGAAAGGATTGGAATTTAGTCGCCTAAAAAGCCAGCAGTCAGCTGGCTTTTTTCATACCTGCTCTCAAGCTTTTTGCCCCCTCGCCGCTACATAGACATCAAGCGAGGACATATGCATACCCCGATTCATACCTTAGACAAAGCGAGCGTCATCAACGAGCTTCAGTTTGGCACTGGCATTAATCATGCGGTGCACGAAGGTCGCCGTGCCGATTTTGCGCTGATTCTCTCTTTGTTCTCTGATGATGTCCGCGACACAACGCCAGTGGAAAAAATCGATACGATTGACAGCAGTGAAACTGCCCTGCGTCGTCGATTTGAATTGCCGTCTCCGCAAACTCTGCGTTCGGATCAAAGCTCATACGCAGTTTCCGCGCAACAAGCGGCACTGTTTCACTCCAGTGGTCTCGCCAGTGCTAAGTTGTCCCACTACCTAACACCGGAAACCTTGACCTATTTACCCGAAGAGACACACGATCTTCCTGAAGAGGTCTATCACAACCTTTCTGGTCACCAGAGGCGTCAACTGGCAGAACAAACACCGCGTGAGCTAATGCCGGCCGATCTCTACAATCAGCTGATCCACGCTCAACGTCAGCTCCAAATTTCCCTACAAATTTAATGGGTTAACATCTTTGCTATTGACGCAGGATCACATTCTCGTTGTCTCATTTTGTATACATATTCACCCGTTCAACTAGAGAGTGTGAAACACCGCAAAGAAACACGCTCTGCTCAAAGATGCGCACAACTTATTTGAAGTTATTCACATATAAGTAACAGTTAATCTACCATGCTATATGAACAAAGTAGTCAAGTGTGACGAGAAGGAAGGCGAGCGATGGATATAAAAAATGCAGTAATATTAATTACTTCTGCAGGCTCTCAGCTTGGTGGTACGCTCGCGTCTCATTTCGCATCGCTAGGTGCCACCTTGGTTCTGTGCGACAAAAACTCCGCTCGCTTGCAACAAACAGTGCAAAGCTGTCAGCAGATCTCCACTAAGATCTACTCCTGTGCGATTGTTGATTACAGTGTCGATGCCATTCACGATCTGTTTCACTACATGGATGATACGTTAGGGCATTCACCCGATGTGTTGATCAACGCCATCACTAGCCATGCGATGCCGACCATTCTTGAACAGAGTGGCCGCGAGATTTTTACTCAGCAGCTTTCCCACATGGCAGCGACGCTATTTAGCTTCGGCCAAGCTACCGCAGAGCGAATGAGGACGGAAAAGAAAAACGGGGTAATCGTCAACGTTATCGCCCATGCGGATTATCGAGATTTATCTGGCTTCGACAACGCCACCTCCATGGTGGCCGGATTTACCCAAAGCTGGGCTAAAGAGCTAACGCCTTTCAACATTCGCGTTGGCGGTGTCGTACCCAGCTATGATGTTGACGATGTTCATTGGTCGGAGATTCACGACGAGCTGATCCGCAATACCGAGTATATCGTCGCCAATGATTACTTCAGTGGACGCGTAATGGCCGCTTAGCGTTGCAAAATGGCCTCGCTCGCTTGCTCAATCAGATCGAGCACATTCTCGAACCCTTCATCTCCGCCATAATATGGGTCAGGTATTTCATCCACGTCTGCATCAATGTCACTGAGAAACAGTTTGAGCTTATGTTGATGCTCACGTGGGCACTGCGCTTGAAGATCGGCTAAGTTGTCCCTATCTGCCGCCAAAATGAGATCAAAGCGAGCAAAATCATTGGGCTCTACTTGCCGTGCTCGAATCCCTTTAAACGAATATCCCCGCTTCTTCCCTGCCGCCTGGGCACGTGGGTCCGGCGCATGACCTTGGTGGTAACCGATGGTTCCTGCCGAGTCTATCTCCACTTCAACGCCTAGCTCTTTTGCTTTCGCTCTGAGCACCGCTTCGCCCGTCGGAGAGCGACAGATATTGCCCATGCAGACGACAAGGATGGAGGAACACTGAGTACTGTTCATGATGGATTTCCTTTTCAGTTGACCAATGTGCCGGCGTTTTCTCTCATTGAGGAAACGCGCTGTCTATTCCAAAACCATACGCGCAGATAAAAAAAGAGTGAAGCACGGGCTTCACTCTTTCGAATTCTCATAGGGGCGGTTTACTTGTAGTAAGCCTCAACCTCGCCTTTGAGTTTAATCAGCATCGGTTGACCCCAGCGATCTTTTGCTTTCGGTGATGGGATTTTTACCCAGCCTTCGCTGATGCAGTACTCTTCCACATCGGTGCGCTCTTTGCCATTTAGGCGAATGCCGATTTGGTGTTCAAAACACTCAGCGATGTGATGTGGGCTGCGTGGGTTGCCTGATAGGTGATCCGGTAACTCAGGTTTGGCGTTGGTATCGCTCATACTTGTGACCTAATAGTAGTAATCAAAACGTGGATTCTAGTTGAGACGCTAGGCGGGTTCAACTCTCACATCAAGACAAAGGGTAAGAATACCGCTTGTCGGCAACTCAACTACTCGCCACTGGATAAGCGAAGGTGCAACAGACCATTGTCGACAAACGCGTTATCGGGATGAAAGGTAACCAGATTCGATTCAAAGGACCAATCCCCTGCTCCCCAGCGCGTGTGATCGAAACGATCAAAATCATCACGCCACACCTTCTCAAATTGTCCATCTTGATAGCGGTAGTACTCCATCCAGTCCACTTGCTGGGTGAGTGGCAGTTGCTCAGGCTGAAACTTACCCACCCAATCCGCCGCTTCAGAGACCCAAAGGTTCATGCGGTAACTTTGCGGGCTGTCTCGCATGTCTATCACCTGTTGCGAGTCCTTGGCTAATACGCGATGCAACACCTCACCATTGACCAACCAAGTGATTTCATCTGGAGTCCAGATGAGCGTGTATTCCTGAAAGGTACTCAGTGGCACGGGGTGGAGATGTTCGGAGTGAATCCGCTCGCCAAGGGCGCCTGTGATGAGATTGGTTTGCAGTTGGTTGGGCGCTTTGCCGATCGCCTCGATATCTATCTCACGCCAAGGAATGCCGCCTTGCCAAGATTCATTATCGTAGGTGAAAAAAGACGAGACGACGCCGGGCTCAGAGACCAACTTCAACCTCATTACGAACTTGCCAAAGGTGACCTTGTCATGGCTGTATACTTCTGCGCCATAGAGTGGAACAGACGTCGTATTTAACCGCCCAGACTGAACCAAAGTATCTTGATTGGACACGTCAGCTTGTGTGTTAAGTGCGATAAAACTCAGGGCTGCGGCCATCGCGTATCGTTGCCAAGTCGGGTGTATCATCTCTGTGCCTCCTTCTCAAAACACATCTTGGTTATACACCGTGGCTAAGGGGTACAACATTCGTAAATTCAATTTGTTATCCATATCTTGAACAGCGACACTTTTTAGATTGGCGGCATGAAATCTATCCCAGCAGGATGAAACTTCTCCCTCTCAAAATGTGATATCACGCGAGAGAGTAACCACAGTCGATGACGGTTTTTTCCCTTTGCGTTGTCCGCTATGATGGCGAGCAAAGGAATGATCACAAGGTAACGATATGTCAGACCAAGCACCTTCTCACAAAGAGCAAAAACACCAACAGCGTCAACAGAAAGTCAAAGAACAAGTTGATAAGAAAATTGCAGCGGCACAAGAAGAGAAAGGCTTGTTGCTCATCATCACGGGCAACGGCAAAGGCAAATCCACCTCAGGGTTTGGCACAATTGCTCGCGCGGTCGGTCATGGTAAACAGTGTGCTGTCGCGCAGTTTATCAAAGGAACCTGGGAGAACGGCGAACGCAACCTGCTGGAAAAACTCGGCGTCGAGTTTCAAGTGATGGCGACAGGCTTTACATGGGAAACGCAAAACAAAACCACTGATACCGAAGCGGCTCAAGTGGTGTGGAAAGAGTGCCAGCGCATGCTCAAAGACGAATCACTGGATGTGATTCTGTTTGACGAACTCACCTACATGGTGAGCTATGGGTATATTGAACTCGATGAAGTGATCGAGGCACTCGAGCAACGCCCAGCAATGCAATCGGTGATCATCACCGGGCGTGGTGCCCATCGCAGTTTGATTGAGATGGCCGATACCGTCTCAGAAGTGAAAAACATCAAGCACGCCTTTGAATCCGGTGTCAAAGCCCTCAAAGGGGTGGATTGGTAACACGATTTTCCCATTACTGGGATTTAAAAAAGCCTAGCTCATAGCGACAATCGCGAGCTAGGCTTTTTGTTTGTTGCTGTGGTGCGCTGTGAGGTTAGTTGAACAAACCTTTGATCAAACTGTTGACGGCTTCCTTGGTTTTTTCGTCTTTGATTTTCCCGTCTAACTTCTCTAAGCCACGGTCAATCTCTTTCTGCGCTTTTTGCTTCAGTACATCATCAAAAACTAACTTGAACTTAGGCGCATCCCACGAGCCGGAGATGTTAATTGGAATCGTGACATCCTTCAGCTCATCGATATCTTTACCACCTTGGCCTTCCAAAGAACCAACCACTGAGGTGCTCACGGTAAAGTTCACTGTCTGCTTGATGTAGTTCGCTCCGCCTTGACCACGGATTCGTAGCAGAGGGGATTGCATGGTGAGATCGTTGGTCGAGACATTGCCTTTGTTAAGGACTAACGTAGCTTTCATCGCACTAAAGTCGGTTTTCTTAACACCCGTTGCGGCTTCCACTTTTTGACCTTTGATCTTGGCGTAGTTTTCACGAATCAACTGCGCAACGTTGATCCCATTGACCGCACCATCAGTGAAACTTATTCCTATCGTGCCAACAAGGTTTTGCTGAATACCACTTGGAGTCAAACTGCTGCCTTTGACGTCAACATCAATGTTACCTGTGCCTTCCAACTGATCAGTGTTGGCCACATCCACCAGCAAAGGCTGCACTTTCACGCCGCGAATCTGTTTTTTGGCACTGTAGGTCGCAGGGCTCTTACGCGCATCCAATCGTCCTGTGGCTGTGACGCTGCCCTGGTAGAGGTTGGCGGTAAAAGCGCTCAAATCAACCACACCTCGGTCAATCGAGAAGCTTGTGCTCACCTTCTCCATCTTGGCGTTGTTGGCCTTGAACTTATCGATGGTGATGTCACCCTTCACGTCCAAATTGGCCAACGCTGACAAGTCAGGTTCTACTTCTGCACTCGGTTGTTTCGCAGCTGACGTCCCCGCTTGTGACGTGCCTGATTGCGGTGAAGAACTTGACGTCGATTGAGATGAGTCGGTAGACTCGCCTTGATTTGAGCTGGCTTCGCCTAGTCCAAGAAATTCATCCAAGTCGATGTTTGGACTGTGAAGCGCAAAGCGCACTTTCGCGATTTCGGCCAAGGTGACTTCGGCTTTGCCATCAAATTGCAATGCATTGGCAGTCAGTTTACTCAGCACAAGGCTCAGATGACTCTTAGTGAGATCAAAACGTATGTCCGATAACAAGCCAATAGCCATAGGGGATTGAGGTAGGCTCTCGCCTTGCAACTGACCGTCGAGCGTGAATTGATTCACTTGCACTAGCGTCATCGCTTTATCAACGCTCAGTTTGGCCGCGCCCGTCATATCGATGTCCATATCAGCGGCTTGGCCTTTGATCTCGAAAGTCAACGGATTCACCGCATCAAACTGAAACGTCTCTAACGCCAGCTTAATGGATTCCATTTTGGTGCTTGGGTCACTAAAACGGCTATCTAGGTTGATATTGCGCAGCGCATAATCACGCAACCCGGGGGCTAATTTGAGCTCAAGGTCACCCTTGGTTTCAAACACTTGTTGGTTGTTTTGCCCTTTCGCTGCAAACGTCACCGAGCTCCATTCATCGAAGACAAACTCAGACAAGTTAAACGCCACATCGAACAGTTTGGTGAAACTACCTGTACGCAGGTCTTGGATCTCTACAGCGGCATTACTGACGCTCACGCCAGCGAGATTGATGCTCCAAGCGGCCCCAGCTTCTGTTTCGGTGGACGACGGCTCGCTGCTGGTTGAGCTTGCTACGTCCCCTGCCGTACTCTGGGTTTGAGTCGCCGGTTGCGATGAGGATGACGATTGAGTCAAAGCATCCAAATTGGTCGAGCCATCTTTACGCGTGATCAGCGCGAACTCAGCACCATCAAAGCGAAGTTTGCCAATGTTGAGCTGCTGGCTAAATAGCGGCATGACCGAGACATCAATACCCACTGAATCGACTTTAAACAGATTTTGTTTATCAAACCCGGCTGGGTTTCTCAGTTCAGTTTTACCGAGCTCAAAGCCAATCGATGGGAAAAACTGCCAACTGATATCCCCCTCAATGACCAGATCTAAGCCGGTGTGCTTTTTGGCCTGTTCGACAATCAGGGGTTTAAATTGGTTGGGATTGACGAGGGTTACCAATGCAACCACCCCGCCAAGGAGGACCACAACGACGACCGCTATGGCTATGAGTAACTTCTTCATCAGCATTATCCTTGCTAAGTAAGAGACAATTTTAGGTCTTCCCCAAGTATAAGTCGTGATTGAACAAATACTTGTCGCCATAAAAAGAAAGTGGCACTTAAAGTGCCACTTCTCACTAAAAAAATAAACCCCGCTGGGATTATGCTTTCAAAAGTTTTGCAATGTGCGCTTTTAACACATCAATGGCGATACGGTTTTTACCGCCACGAGGCACAATGATGTCCGCATATTGTTTAGAAGGTTCAATGAACTGCATAAACATCGGGCGAACCGTTTTCTGATATTGCTTCAAAACGGAATCCATCGTACGACCACGCTCTTCCACATCACGCTTCACGCGGCGCAGCAAACAGATATCAAGCGGCGTGTCCATAAAGACCGTCGCATGCATCAAATCGCGCAGACGCGGGTCAGTCAGGAGCAGAATGCCTTCAAGGATGATGACTTTCTTTGGGGTTAACGTGGTGGTTTTATCTAAGCGGGTATGCTCAGTGTAACTGTACTCAGGGACTTCCACCGCTTCACCGCGGATCAACTGTCCTAGATGGTCACAAAGCAAGTCATGATCTAGCGCACTTGGGTGGTCATAATTGGTTTTTACACGCTCTTCCATGCTAAGGTGGCTTTGATCGTTGTAGTAGCTATCTTCCGTAATCACACCAATTTGATGATCGCCCACCTTCTCACGCAACTCACGGTAAATCGTACTTGCGATTAAACTTTTCCCAGAAGCAGACGCGCCAGCAATACCGACGATCACACATTGATTATTCTCAGACATTATTCTTGCACTCGATGTTTGAATTGGTGTCATATTCACTAATATTAGCAAGTGTGCAAATAGACGCATGCATATCAGTGTAAATTGGCTAAACCGCCTGATTATAGGGAGAAGCGCGGTTTGTTGCTAGTCACACTTCGCAACAAAACCGCATTTGAATGGAGAAAAACGCAAGCAATCGATTACACCGAGTGAGGGTTACTCGACCATGGTGAATTGGATTGCCGCAGGGCGCTCTTCACCTTGCCAATACATGCGCGCAGTGATCGCTTCGGCAAGGGTAAGGTAGATTTGACTGTGCTCTGAGTCTGGCCTTGCCGCCACCGTAGGCACGCCTTGATCGATGTCTTCACGCATCGCAATATGCAGCGGCACTTGAGCGAGCAGATCCAACCCATATTCTTGCGCCATTTTCTCTGCGCCGCCTGCGCCAAAGATGTGCTCACGCTCACCGCAATGAGAACAGATATGGTAACTCATGTTCTCGACCAAGCCGACAACTGGCACCTCTACTTTATTGAACATCGCCGCGCCTTTACGTGCATCGGCGAGCGCCAAATCTTGCGGTGTGGTGACAATCAAAGCACTGGTGACGGGGATTTGCTGCGCCAGCGTCAGTTGAATATCCCCCGTACCCGGCGGCATATCGACCACTAAATAGTCCAAATCTGGCCATTCGGTCTCATTCAACAGCTGAGCTAACGCCTTAGAGGCCATCGGCCCACGCCAAATCGCGGCTTCGTCTTTGGAGACCAGATAACCGATAGATTGCGTCACGATGCCGTGCGCCTTGATAGGTTGCATCCATTTGTTGTCTCTCACTTGTGGCTTAGCGTCTTGCTGACCAATCATCATCGGCACCGATGGCCCATAAATATCCGCATCCAACAAACCGACGTTGGCACCTGTTGCGGCCAGCGCCAACGCCAAGTTGACCGACGTTGTTGATTTTCCCACACCGCCTTTGGCTGAGGTTACGGCAAGGATATTTTTCACGCCTTTCACTTCCGCGCTCACATGAGTGCTGAGCGGTTTCACATCGATTTGGATAGAATACGGGAAACGCTGGATTTGACCGCGCTCTATCTGACCTTCAATCCAAGTAGTGAGTTCACTAGGCAAAGAGCGCGAAGAAAACGGCAGTCGAATCTGACATTGGTCGGCGGCGACATGAACGAGATGTGGCGTTGAGGCCCAATCGGCCACAAGCTGTGGATGTTGAAACTGATTAAGCCAGTCGCATAGCGCTTGCTTAGAAGTAAACTGCTGCATGAATGCTCCTTGTTATAAGACCCACTGAACTGGCAGAGGGCGCGCAGAAAACACACGCTCTTTGTACAGAAGGATAGCACCGCACATGCTATCACTCCCGAGGTCCTGACAGAACCCTGAAAAAACTGGGTGTTTGAGCAACTAGATACCTTGGAGTCACTGGTGGGATAAGGTAGTATTACCGTCTATTTTTTCCTACACCTTAAGAAGCGAATATTAAGTATGGCAAACGATCCAAGAACCCTTGATCCAAGGAAACTGCTGGTAACTTGTGCCCTTCCGTACGCTAACGGTTCGATTCACCTAGGTCACATGCTTGAGCACATTCAAGCCGATATCTGGGTACGCTACCAACGCCTACGTGGCAACACTGTAAACTTCATCTGTGCTGACGATGCTCACGGCACGCCAATCATGCTAAAAGCACAACAGATGGGGATGACACCAGAAGAGATGATCGCTACCGTAAGTGAAGAGCACCAAAAAGACTTCGCTGGCTTCGATATTAGCTTTGATAACTACCACAGCACACACTCAGAAGAGAACCGTGAGCTAGCGTCACACATCTACTTAGAGCTAAAGAAAAACGGCTTTATTTCTAGCCGTACCATTTCTCAACTGTTTGACCCTGAGAAAGAGATGTTCCTTCCGGACCGTTTCGTAAAAGGGACCTGTCCGAAGTGTAAATCCGAAGACCAGTACGGTGATAACTGTGACAACTGTGGTGAAACCTACAGCCCAACGGAACTGATTGATCCTAAATCAGCGGTCTCTGGCGCGACGCCCATCATGAAAGATTCTGAGCACTTCTTCTTCGACTTGCCTCAGTTCGAAAGCATGCTGAAAGAGTGGACACGTTCTGGTTCTCTTCAAGCTGAAACCGCCAACAAGATGCAAGAGTGGTTTGAGTCAGGCCTGCAACAGTGGGATATCTCACGCGATGCCCCTTACTTTGGCTTCGAGATCCCAGGTGAAAAGGACAAGTTCTTTTATGTTTGGCTAGATGCGCCAATTGGCTACATGGGCTCGTTCAAAAACCTGTGTGACAAGCGTGATGATCTCGACTTCGACGAGTACTGGAAAAAAGACAGCACAACAGAGCTTTACCACTTTATCGGTAAAGACATTGTTTACTTCCACTCTCTGTTTTGGCCAGCGATGCTTGAAGGCAGCGGTTTCCGCAAGCCAGACAACGTATTCGTCCACGGCTATGTAACGGTTAACGGCGCGAAGATGTCTAAGTCTAAAGGGACCTTCATCAAAGCAGCTACTTACCTAGATCACCTAGATCCAGAGTGTCTACGTTACTACTACGCGGCGAAGCTCAACAGCCGCATCGATGACCTCGACCTCAACCTTGAAGACTTCACTCAGCGCGTGAACGCTGACGTCGTGAACAAGATTGTTAACCTAGCATCACGTAACGCAGGCTTCATCAGCAAGCGCTTTGACGGCAAGCTTTCAGCACAGTTTGCAGAGCCAGAACTATACAACGAGTTCGCAACAGCGGCTTCTCGCATCGCAGAGCTTTATGAGAGCCGTGAATTTGGTCGCGCAATCCGCGAAATCACGGCCCTTGCTGACAAAGCAAACCAATACGTCGATGAGAAAGCGCCGTGGGTGATTGCGAAAGAAGAAGGTAAAGACCAAGAGCTGCAAGACATCTGCTCTGTGGGTATCAACCTATTCCGCGTATTGATGACGTACCTAAAACCTGTGATGCCTGCGCTCGCTGCACGCACTGAAGCCTTCCTAAACGAAGAGCTGACGTGGGAAGGGGTCGCGTCACCGCTGACCGATCACGAAATCACTAAGTTCAAAGCGCTGTTCAATCGCATTGATCCGAAGAAAGTGGAAGCGATGGTGGAAGCGTCTAAAGAAGATGCGGCAGCCGAAGTGGCAGCGAAGGAAGCAGCAGAAGCGGCGAAGCACCAAGCGAGCCAAACTGAGCTGGATAAAGATCCTATCGCCGATGAGATTGAATTTGATGCATTCGCCGCCGTGGACATGCGTATCGCTCGTATCATCTCTTGCGAAGAAGTGCCAAAAGCCAACAAGCTGCTTAAGTTCCAGCTCGATATCGGCGGTGAAACTCGTCAAGTCTTCTCTGGTATTAAGTCTGCTTACAAACCCGAAGAGCTTGAAGGCAAACTCACCGTGATGGTTGCGAACCTTAAGCCGCGTAAGATGAAATTTGGTATGTCGGAAGGCATGATCCTAGCAGCAGGCCCTGGTGGCAGCGAGCTATGGATTCTTGAGCCTCATGAAGGCGCACAGCCAGGTATGCGCGTGATGTAATCACCAGGCTCGTATCACTCATCCCCGCGTGACACCGTCCGCGGGGATTTTTTGTGCCCTCAATCACAATATTAGGGCTTACTTTGCACCAAAACCGTTCAACCCCTTCGCCCTACAGAATGTAACCCACTGTATTTAAACAACTTATAAGTTGGCACGGTTCCTGCTCTACCCACTTAGTAGTAGGCGAGTACAAGGAGTACGTTATGTTTGTGTTGATTTCAGTGGTTCTATCGATAGCCGTATTGGCTGTCATGCTTTACTTCTCTAAAAAGCGTCAAAGCACTTTAGAGCGCAAGTTTGAAACACTGGTCTTGCTGCGACAGGTGATGTTGCTTAGCCGCAAACATCGTAGCGCGACCCACATAGCGTTAACCAAGGAGGTGACGGATAGTGAGCTGGAAGAGATTGAAGCGCTCTACGATCAAATGGTCGATATCACCAATGGCTTGGTGGCCAACGCGCCCTTTGACAACAAACCCATGTACCGAATTTTCCAATTGAAACTCAAAGGCATGCATAAAGAGTGGCAAGACAGAACCGTGATTCGCAACCAAGTCATCCACGGTAAAACCATTCGTCACTGCATGTTCTTGATGGATGAAGTCGCGATTGCATGGTTGATTGAGTCTGAGCGTGAAGATCTCAGTGATGAGTACCACATGAACTGGCAACAAATCCTCGACAGTATGGAAGTGCTGACTCAACTGCGTTTGTGCATTCCAGAAATCGATACTATTGATGGTCGCTTGCGCGTTAAATACTATTGTGACAAAACGCGTCGTAAACTTAACCAACTGTCGATCATCAGTCCATTGAGTGTTGCCTCGCCAGCCAGCAGTGCCGCGATGCGTGATCTGACTGAAATCGCCATCAGCGAAGAGCTAGATTGGACAGAAGAAGCCTTGTATGAACTGACCAGTGACGTGTCTGCGGTCATCTCGCAAGTCTATGACCAAGTGTTATCGGACATGACGGAAACACTCTATCTGCCACTTCCTCGAGTAGCGATAGCGTGAACGGCTAACGATACACGTTTTAGCAAAATCTATGGTTGCCAATCTATTGTAAATAAAACGGCCAGGTGATAAGACCTGGCCGTTTTCATCATTGCTTGCTCAACGCGAATATGCGCTAAAGACTCTGATATTTAGATCATTTTTACTTAGAGCATTTTGCGCGCCGCTTCGACGACAACTTTAATCGAGCGTGCTTCGGTTTCTTTTAGCGTAGAGTGATCAGGGATCTCTTTTTGAGTTCGGTTGATGATGACACCCGCCACACAACCTGCTTTTAGGCCTGAGCTTGCACACATCGTCAATAAGGTCGCTGACTCCATCTCGAAGTTCAGTACGCCCATATCTTGCCACTCTTTCATCGAGCCTTGGAAACGTTTCACCACGCGACCGGAGAAGGTATCGTAACGCTCTTGACCAGGGTAGAAGGTATCACTGGAAGCCGTGACACCCATGTGAACCGTTGCACCTGTCTCTTCTACCGCCGCCTTCATCGCTGTTGCCACATCAAAATCAGCCACCGCTGGGAACTCCATAGGCGCGAAATGCAGACTGGCACCATCGAGACGCACAGAGCCGGTTGAAACAATCATATCGCCAACATTCACATGCGGTTGGATTGCACCAGTGGTACCAACACGTAGGAAGGTACGCACACCACACTGCGCTAACTCTTCAACCGCAATAGAAGTCGATGGGCCACCAATACCGGTTGAACACACAACAACAGGCTTGCCCTCTAATTCAGCGCGGTACAGCGTGTATTCACGGTGACTGGCGAGAAACACCGGATTATCCATCTCTTCAGCAATTTTTTGCACACGTGCAGGATCGCCAGGGATGATCGCGAGTGTCGCACCAGCAAGATCATCTTTCGTAACACCAAGGTGGAAAACAGCTTGAGACATAGGGGAGGCTCCTTATAGTGACAGGCTCATCGAATGGGTGGCGGCCTGTTCTTACATTTGTTTGGGTACCCGGCTACTCTAACCAAGTCAGCAGCAATATAGAGTGATTTAGATCACACATAACAAAGCAACAAAACATTCAATTTCACAATAAACCGTTTTGCATCACACTTTAATGCGCAATATCGTCAATTTTGCACATAAAACCGCCGTTTGATCTCACGTTTTCTCATCGCTACGGCCATCACCCCGAGGTCAACAGCGATGCCTCCGAGAGCGAAATAAACGGCGAGACGTTGATTAAACCGGATGCTTAAAGCAATCGTTGATGGTTTTACCGATCGCGCGTAACACATCTCTTCTCGTGATGATCCCAACCAATCGACCATTATCAATGACAGGGTAGACCTTAGGCTTACCGACCTTCATCATATCCGCCAACTCGATAATAGAGGTATCAGGAGTCACTGAAAGTACCTCCTTGCTCATACAGTCCGATACGATATGGGTATCTTGGCAGTAGTAACTCACCTTGATGAGTTTATCCAACAGGTCTTGGCCCGAGAGAAAACCAATCACTTTTTTGCTCTCGTCAATCACGGGCCCACCGAGATAATTTGAGTTCATCACCTTTTCAAGCGCCGCACTCAACGACATATTGGGGGTAAATGTCACCGCTTGTAACGTCATATAGTCTCTGACCTTTAATGATTCCATCTGCGTCTCCTTGTCCGTGCTCTGGGCGGGTCATACTATATATTGTCGTCTAATTTCTTGATTTCACAAATGGCGCTGCGCATTTTTCCACCGACCCTCAACTTAATGACTAAACTGTAATTAGTGATAGCGATGGAGAGGCATGAGCCCGTGAACTCAACGTTGACTGAATTGATGAAAGTGACCCCCGCGTTGATGCATACAGTGTTTGCCTCTTTGCCTGAGCCGACCTTTTTAATCAGCAAAACGGGCGTCTATGTGGAGGCGTGGGGTGGACGCGATACGACGCGTCACCATGAACCAAGAGTCATTGCCGGGCTGGACCAGTACCAAGTACTTCCAGCTGACAAAGCGCTGTTCTTTGCCAAAAAACAGCGCCGGGGTACGATTCATCAAATCAATCAGTGGTAGAGCAAGGCATCAACTAAGGTTGTTGCCAGCGCTGTGCGGCTTGCGCATCGGACTCACGCGATTCCACCCAACGCGTATCGGTTGTCGTGCGCTCTTTTTTCCAAAACGGCGCTTGTGTCTTGAGGTAGTCCATCACAAATTCGCACGCTTCAAACGCGGCTTTGCGATGCGCACTCGTTACACCGACAAACACAATTTGATCGCCAATATCAAGATCGCCAATACGATGGATCACACGCACACAATCCAGCGGCCAACGCGCCAATGCGCTGTCGCAAATCTTTTGCAGCGATGACTCCGTCATTCCTGGGTAATGTTCAAGGGTAAGACCGGTCACTTGGTCGCCCAAGTTCATGTCCCTAACCTTGCCGACAAAGGTCACCACTGCGCCAATACTGGCGTCTTGCGCCAACTGACCATACTCCTCACCGACATCAAAATCATCCGCTTGAACAGAGATACGCACCGTCATCGTTAGCCCCCTGTTACTGGCGGGAAAAAGGCCACTTCATCGCCATCTTTCAGCGGATGGGTAAGCGGCACAATTGCTTGATTCACCGCTGCGAGCAGTTTACCCGCTTCGAGTGCGAGAGACCATTTGCCCTCTTGCTGCGCAAGATGCGCACGCAATGACTCTACGGTGTCAAATTGGTCAGGGAGCGTTAATGTATCAACGCCAACCAACTCGCGCGTTTGCGCAAAAAACAATACGTTAATCATAATCCACCTTGAAATGCCCGGATTTTCCGCCCGTTTTCTCCAAAAGCCGCACCGAACCGATCACTATGTCTTTTTGCACCGCTTTACACATGTCGTAGATGGTCAGCGCCGCCACTGAAGCCGCGGTCAATGCTTCCATCTCCACACCGGTTTTGCCGGCGAGCTTGCACACCGACTCGATGCGCACCTGACTCTTTTCGGTCAGCGCTTCCAACTGTACTTCCACTTTGGACAGGAGCAGCGGGTGGCATAACGGAATCAAGTCCCAGGTTTTTTTCGCGGCTTGAATACCGGCAATACGAGCGGTGGCAAACACGTCACCTTTGTGATGTTCTCCAGAGAGAATCAGTTGCAGCGTCTCTGGCGCCATGTGAACAAAAGCTTCAGCGCGCGCCTCGCGCACTGTGTCTGCTTTGCTCGACACATCGACCATATTCGCTTCACCCGAAGCATTGATGTGAGTCAGTTCACTCATGCGATCCCCTTATACCGATAAGTGAGGCATAAAGTTACAAGGACGATGGCTGGCATCCAACTGCTGCTTGATGATCTTAGTCCAGCCTGTGCGACACGCCCCTGTCGAACCCGGCATGGCAAAAATCACGGTGTGATTGGCAAAGCCAGCAATGGCGCGAGACTGAATCGTTGAAGTGCCGATTTCTTCAAAAGAGACCATGCGAAATAGCTCGCCAAACCCTTCCACTTCTTTGTCAAATAAAGGCTTCAGTGCTTCAGGCGTACTATCGCGAGAAGTAAACCCCGTACCGCCGGTGATCATCACCGCTTGGATTGACTCATCCGCAATCCACTGAGAGACGATGGCACGAATCCTATACATGTCATCAATCACAATTTGCTTATCAACCACTTGGTGTCCTGCCTCTTGAGCTTGCTCGACCAAGTAGCGTCCCGAGGTATCGTTTTCTTCGTTACGGGTATCCGACACGGTTAACACCGCGATTGTCGCCGGTTGAAATTTGCTTTCTGCGTGACCCATTTGTTCACCTTTCACATAATTTACGTTGTTTTTTTTCCATCACGAGTGTCCCCCCGTGATCACAATTTCGCTTTCGTCATTCTGACGTGACTATCCACCGATAGAGGCTAAATGAGGTGTAGCACCTGAGTTGCCATCATGAAGAAAGTGACTGACGGATTTGGTTTGAAGTGCTTGCTGAATACGCGACGTCAGCGCCGCTTGTTGGCCATCACTTTGGAGCAAATCTCGCAGATCCACCCCCTCTTCGCCAAACAGACATAAGTGCAATTTACCAATTGCCGAGACTCGTAGACGATTGCAACTTTGGCAAAAATCCTTCTCGTAAGGCATGATCAAACCAATTTCACCTTGGTAATCTGGGTGAATAAACACCTGAGCCGGGCCATCGTTACTGGCTCGAGCCTTGAGCAGCCAGCCGTTGGCAATAAGCTGATTGCGAATCGCCACACCGGAGACATGATGTCGTTGAAACAGCTCGTCCATCTCACCCGTTTGCATCAGTTCAATGAAACGTAACTGGATTGGCCGGTCTTTTATCCAAGCGAGAAACGCCGGCAGTTCTTGCGCATTGAGATCTTTCATCAACACGACGTTCACTTTGACCTGCGAATACCCCACTTCAAACGCTTTATCAATGCCCGCCATGACTTGGGTAAATTTGTTCTCACCGGTGATCTGGTGGAACATGCGCGAGTCAAGGCTATCGACGCTAACGTTAATGTGAGTCAACCCAGCTTGCTTCCACTGTTCAACCTGCTTCTCCATCCGGTAGCCATTGGTCGTAGTGGCGACTTTCTTGATGCCCGGCGTACTTGAGACGGTATGAATGATATCCGTGAAGTCTTTACGTAAGCTGGGCTCTCCGCCTGTGATGCGCACCTTGTTAGTGCCGCACTCAGCGAACGCATTGACGACCCGTTGGATCTCTTCTATCGATAAAAAAGACGAGCTACGACGCCCCGCAGGTTGATAACCATCAGGCAAGCAGTAGGTACATTTGAAGTTACAGACATCTGTAACAGAGAGACGCAAGTAGTAAAACTTGCGTTGAAAACTATCTTCGAATTGTTGCGCCACGAAACACCTTTCCAAACACGGGAGGCATGACCATTTCCAATCAAGCCCTTGTGACCTTATGTCACTGGCTTAGCGCGCTTATTCTCTTGTTGAAAACTTAGCCCGATAAGCTCGGAGTTATGGCAACCGGTTCCGTTTTGAACCAGCAGCTAAGCGATAAAATACTTAAAATTTGTGGGCCTTTCTACCTTTGGCGTAAAAAAACCGAATCTCGCGCCCAAAATACCCACTATTGAGTACTTGCGGCGCCTCGATTACTCTACATTGTAGTCCATAGTGATAATTACAATGACACACACATGACGTTATACAATACAAAAAAAGTGGTCGCAGTTGGCGGCGGTCACGGTCTAGGGCGCATGTTGGCGGCTCTAAAAGATTTCGGTAGTAACGCCACGGGGATCGTGGCGACGACAGATAACGGTGGCTCAACTGGGCGCATTCGCCACTGCCAAGGCGGCATTGCCTGGGGCGACACTCGTAACTGTATCAACCAATTGATCACCGAACCCTCCATCAGCTCAATGATGTTCGAATATCGCTTCAAAGGCGCGGGAGAGCTCGATGGTCATAACCTTGGCAATCTTATGCTCACGGCACTGGATAACCTGTCCGTACGCCCACTGGAGGCGACCAATCTCATTCGCAATATGCTTAAAGTGGATGTCAATATCATCCCCATGTCAGAGCACCCTTCTGACTTGAAAGCCCTTGCACCTAACGGACGCTGGGTCACCGGTGAAACCAGTGTCGATGAAATGCCAGATAAGTTGATTCGTTTAGACTTAGAGCCAGAGGTACCGGCGACGAAAGAGGGCGTCCTCGCTATTGAACAGGCAGATGCAATCGTACTTGGCCCTGGCAGTTTTCTGACCAGCATTATGCCCCCGCTGCTGCTGCCTGAATTAAGCAAAGCCATCGCGCTCAATCGCAAAGCGACACTGATTTTCGTCGAAAACTTATCCAAGGAGCATGGTCCTGCGGGGAAAATGTCCTTAAAGGAAAAGCTCGAATGGTGTGAACGCGCATGCCAAGGGCGTAGGATTGATGTGGTGCTCGGTGATACGCCTCACCCTGAGCTCAGCGAGTGGAACTGTGTGACGACGCCCCTTGCCTCACCCAATCGCGACTGGCGTCACGACCGAGTGAAATTGCAGCGCGCCATTGAACATTTAGTTGACCAATAACGAGTGGTAACTTTGCTTGGTCTCGTGCAACAGAGTAATCATGGCATGCTTTGATTGCTCTACGTCCAACTCCGCCCCGGTTTTGGCTTTGGTATCTATTTGCGTAGAGAGATGACACAGGGCATCGGCGCCAAAACTGGCGGCGCTACTTTTCAACGCGTGGCTGATCTCTTTAAGGTACTCTAACACGTCCGTTGCACCGTCATCGGAGAGATGCTCAATGTAACTGCTCAGTTCCCCTAAAAAGATGTCTAATAGCACGGGGACGTTCTCTTGGCCGATTTCATCGGCCAACTTATCGACTTTAGCCTGATTCAAAACAGGTTCCATTAGCTTTCCTTAGCGTTCCACGCTTGTAATTTTCGATAGAGCGTTGACGGGCTGACATCCAAATACCCTGCGGCTTTCGGGATATTGCCATCACATGCGGCGATCGCCTGCTCAATGGCGTTTTTCTCAGTCAACCATAACGGAAAAATCTCATGCACTGAAATCGTCTCCGGTTGCGGTAAAGAGACTCGGATTTCATTGGTCGCCGGTTGGTTTAGCGGCGGCGGCAACATGTCTAAGGTGATCTCGCGGCCATTATTAAGCACAACGACGTTCCGTAACACGTTTTGCAGCTGACGCACATTGCCCGGCCACTCATAACGTTTAAAACGTTCGACCACATCCGGTGCCAGACGAACAAAGTCTTTCCCTTCTTCATTGGACATGAAACCCAGCAGCGAGTAGGCAATCTCTATAATATCTTCGCCACGCTCACGCAGTGGCGGGAGATGCAATGGGATCACATACAGGCGATAGTACAAATCTTCCCGAAAACGCCCCTCTTCCACTTCTTTCCAAGGGTCGCGGTTAGTTGCACACACAAAACGCACGTCCACGCTTTTCATTTTAGACGACCCGACTTTCTGGAAAGTACCGGTCTGGATAAAACGCAGCAATTTGGTTTGCAAGTCTAGATCCATCTCGCACAGCTCGTCCAAAAAGAGTGTTCCTCCATCGGCCAGCTCTGCGGCGCCCTGCCTGTCGGTTGATGCGCCCGTAAACGCCCCTTTCACGTGGCCAAACAGCTCACTCTCAATCAAATCCTTAGGAATCGCCGCACAGTTGATCGCAATAAAGGGCTTATCGCCACGTTTACTGGTGGCATGAATAGCCTCGGCGCACACTTCTTTACCTGTGCCACTCTCACCAGTGATAAAAATACTCGCTTTACTGGTTGCGGCAGAGTCTATGGTGCGATAGACAGCTTGCATGGTTTGGCTACTGCCGATGAACCCTTGATAACTCTGATTTCCCGGGTTATCGGCTTCGTTTTTCAACTTAGTGGCTTTACGAATCGCGTTGTTCACGGTTACGCGCAGGCGATCAGCTTCACACGGCTTAATCATAAAGTCTTGCGCGCCAAGACGCATCGCTTCTACCGCGCTATCAATCGAGCCGTGGGCAGTCATAAAGATAACAGGGACATCCGGAACTTTCGCTTTCACCGCGGTTAATACGTCCATCCCCGTCATATCGGGAAGTCTTAAGTCGAGTAGGATGAGATCCGGTGTGCGAAAATTGAGGCTCTCAATCGCATCACGCCCAGTGCCGACGATATTGATGTCTATCCCCAGCGGCGTGAGATACGAGCGATAGAGCGCCGCAACGGACGCCGTATCTTCTACCATGAGTAGGTATTTGGATTTTTGAGTATTCATTGCCTAGCCGTCTATTTTTATTTTGCATTCGACTAAATGATTGCATTGCGCATTGCATTTTGCAAATTTATCACCTAAAAAGCACGTAATTGAATGAAAATCACGCTTTAAAAGTTGGCACGCTAGATGCAATAAATACTGTGACCCTCATGGGTCACCTAGCCAACTGACGTTGTTAGTGAACAAAGTATTCACAAGAATAGCCAATAGAACTGATTTCTGTTGGCTTTTTTTTGTCTTGTGATCTGGGATTAGCTGTTGGCAATAAATTGCTGCCTCAGCTTGTCAATTTGGTCACGCTTCTCAGCAGCAAGCTCAAATTCCAACTCTTGCGCATGACGATACATTTGCGCTTCGAGCTGACTGATCGCTTTCTCTAACTCTTGTGGGCTCATATTGCCATAGGATTGAGACAACTCGGCGACTTTGGACAAAGGCACGGCGTTTTGATTCTTCTGACGCTTCGACTTCGTGATATCACCTAGCTCCATAATATCTTTGATATTACGTTTTAATGCTTGTGGCTCTATGCCCATTTTCTCGTTGTAAGCTTGCTGTTTCTCGCGACGTCGATTCGTTTCGTCCATCGCTTTCTTCATCGACTTGGTGATGGTGTCCGCGTACAGAATCGCTCGACCCTCAATGTTTCGCGCCGCGCGGCCTATGGTCTGAATCAAGGAACGCTCTGAACGCAAGAAGCCTTCTTTATCGGCGTCTAAAATCGCTACGAGAGAGACCTCCGGCATATCGAGCCCTTCTCGCAAAAGGTTAATACCCACTAGGACGTCAAACTCGCCAAGTCTCAGATCGCGAATGATCTCGACCCGCTCCACCGTATCGATGTCTGAGTGTAAATAACGCACTTTAACGTCATGCTCGCTCAAGTACTCAGTGAGATCCTCCGCCATTCGCTTGGTCAGCGTCGTGACTAACACACGTTCATCTTTCGCCGCTCGAATACGAATTTCTGACAGTAAATCATCCACCTGAGTCGCCACGGGGCGCACTTCAAGTTGTGGGTCAAGCAAACCCGTCGGCCTAACGACCTGATCGGCGATCTCCCCATCCGATTTCTCTAGCTCATAATTACCTGGCGTCGCTGAAACAAAAATGGTTTGCGGTGCCAATGATTCAAACTCTTCAAACTTCAATGGACGATTATCGAGCGCCGAAGGCAGACGAAAACCAAACTCCACTAAGGTCTCTTTTCGTGAGCGATCCCCTTTGAACATCGCGCCGATTTGCGGAACTGTAACGTGCGATTCATCAATCACCAACAAGCCATCGTGCGGTAGATAGTCAAACAAGGTCGGCGGCGGCTCTCCCTCATTTCGACCACTGAGGTAGCGGGAGTAGTTTTCAATCCCCGAGCAAAAACCCAGCTCGTTCATCATCTCTATATCAAACTGAGTACGCTGGGAGATCCTCTGCTCTTCAAGCAATTTGTTGTTTTCCAGCAACGTTTTCTTACGCCCTTCCAACTCTACCTTGATTTTTTCTATCGCATCTAAAATACGATCTCGAGGGGTAACGTAGTGCGTTTTGGGATAAATGGTAAATCGCGGTAGGTCTCGCTGTTTCACCACACCCGTGAGCGGGTCAAACACGCTGATGCAATCTATCTCATCATCAAACATCTCAATCCGTACCGCATCTTGATCCGATTCAGCCGGGAAGATGTCGATCACCTCTCCACGCACTCGAAATTGGCCGCGCTCGAACGCAACGTCGTTGCGGCTGTATTGCAATTCGGCCAAACGACGTAGGATGTCACGTTGGTCCATCACATCGCCGCGACGGATGTGCAACATCATTTGCAAATAGGATTCAGGATCGCCCAAACCATAGATCGCAGACACCGACGCGACGATGATGGCATCTTTACGCTCAAGTAGCGCTTTGGTGGCCGACAGGCGCATTTGCTCTATGTGCGAGTTAACCGAGGCGTCCTTTTCAATAAAGGTGTCGGTGGTGGGTACGTAGGCTTCAGGCTGATAGTAGTCGTAGTAAGAGACGAAATACTCAACAGCATTATTAGGGAAAAACGACTTCATCTCTCCGTACAGCTGCGCAGCCAGTGTTTTATTCGGTGCAAGTAGAATGGCTGGCCTTTGTGCTTGAGCAATCACATTAGCCAGTGTGAACGTCTTGCCAGAGCCCGTAACACCGAGCAGTGTTTGATGGGCAAGCCCTGCATCAAGGCCCTCGAGTAACTGCTTGATCGCGGTTGGCTGATCCCCTGATGGCTGATAGTCTGAGACCAGATCAAATACTTTATTCATACGCATGTACACCGTGAGACAATTTCGTCTATTTTGGCTGTATAGATATACAGACTCAATAGGCGAGAGAAAAATAAATTACCGATTTTTCTTATCTGTAGAATTTACTCTAGATCATGATATTCATTCCTGTTAATATTCCTCCCCCTAAAGGAAATCTACTCCTAAAACTCCTCTCTTTTACTCCACAGCTTACTCACATTTCAAGCTAATTTGTTACATTCTCTTTTTGTTATACACAGGCTAAGATCTCGCTGTTTCTCAGGCATTTTCTCGATTATCATCTGATAGAACAAGGTGTTGTAACCCAAACTCTTCACGTTACAAATTAGAGTAAAGGCATTAATTTTGACGGAAATATTACTTGATCAGATCTCATACACACACTTATCCACAATTTTGGTGGATAAGTAAATAGAGCCCAAATGCCGCAAGGGCTACAGAAAAGTAAAGCTTTTTTTATGATTAATTTTTGCGTTTTTACGCAGAATGAAACTTGACAGATTTTCTGGTACTGCTAATATTCCGCTCGCTTTAGAGCAATTCCCCCTTAGTTCAGTTGGTAGAACGGCGGACTGTTAATCCGTATGTCGCAGGTTCGAGTCCCGCAGGGGGAGCCAAATTCAAGAAAGCCCAGCTTAGAAATAAGTTGGGCTTTTTTACGTTCAGAGCGTTGTGAACAGTGAATATGTCACAGCCGGATGGCCGGCCCGTTCGAGTCCCGCAGGGGAGCCAAATTCAAAAAAGCCCAGCTTAAAATAAGTTGGGCTTTTTTACGTTCAGATCTTTGTGAATGGTGAATATGTCACAGCCGGATGGCCGGCCCGTTCAGAGAATAGATGGCTGAACGAACCAAATTAAATTATGGAAATCGATTAGTTGATAACGATAGTTGAACCAACCATTTCTTCATTTAGTACTGTTAGGTTAGACGCACCTACTGTACCCACCGCTTTCAATAGACCTTGCTCGTCACGCTCCATTGCTGGTGCGTCTGTAGTAATACCCTCAGGCAATTGGTCTAAGCCTTCGATTTGACCATAGAAGATATTGTTCACAAACTTAGAACCAACCATCTGGAATTTTTCGCCTTCAAATTGTCGGAATGCGTTTGTACCATCTTCAGTTGCGATAGACAGGTTGTTTTCAAATAGCGTATTAACAGCTGGGAAGATTGTTTCAACACGTTCATCGTTGGTTAAGCTCACACGGTGAATCGCATTACTCGCAAAGATGCCTTGTGTATTGTTTACTAGCGTGTTGTTCTTAACAACAACGTCTTTTGGTGTCCACTGCTTTTGCAGTGTTTTACCGTCTGTTGAATCTTTACTTAGCACTTCGCCATTCGCTACATCGATGATGCCTGTGTTCAGCACAAGAGCACCACGGTAAGTACCTTTACCTAATGTACCTTCGATATAGTTGTTTTCAATTATGTGGTTCTCATCATAGATACGGATACCGCCTGAGTTAGCCGTGTTACCCGGTAAGATCACGTTGTTTGTCACAACATTATTATGGCCATGACGCAAAGAAATCATCGAAGTACTGTTTTTGATTGTGTTGCCATCAAAAGTGATGCCGCTCGCCTTCACTGAGATAAGCTCGATCTCGCCAGAGCCGTTTTTACCGACATAACCACTGATATTGTCGAAGTAGTTATTGCGGATAATACTTTGTGAATCAAACAGTGAGTTGTGGCTGTCACCCACGCGGATCGCTTGTCTGTCGTTGCGGTTGGTTCTCACCATTTTCGGGTTTGAGTTTTCGATCAGCTCCATATCTAAAGCCGTCAGGTCTTTAAAGATGTTACCTTCGATCAGAGTTTTCTCTAACTTGTCTGATGTTGCCACAACAAGCATCGCGCCGCGCTTGTACTTACCTTCAAAAGTATTGTTGGTAATCTTGTTATTTTCGCCGCCAACCGTGATCCAACGGATGTTAGGGTATTTTCCTTTCTCATCCGCTACGTATTCGTAGTCGTTGAACTTGTAGATAACAGAGTTATTTAAGGTGTTGTTTTTACCAAAGATACCAAACACGCCCATGATGTTTGCATCATGACTTTCAGTGCTTAGCGTTGCGCCACCTTCAGTGAAGACTAAGCTCTCAATTAGGTTATTGTCACCCTTAATCAAGAACTGAGTTGAACCGTTAAAAATGGCAGTTCCAGGCTCTTGAGCGACAATCTTGACGTTGTCCGCTGATAACGTCACACGACCTAAATCGGCATAGCGACCTGGTTTGATGCTAATCACATCGCCATCTTGCGCGTTGTTGATGCTCTCGCGTAGCTCCAGTACCTCTTGTGCAGAAGCAACAGCAACACCTTGATCAACCATAACTGCTGTCGGTTGGGTAACTTGTTCTGTGCTTGCGTGGCTCGTTGTCGCGCTTGCGAATAGTAATGAACCTAAAATAAATGCAATTGGTGACTTTTTCATTAGTATCTCTTTCGTAGGGTATTTGAGTATGAGGCAAGGTTAGCAACACACAAGAGGGCGAGAAAACTGATTCGCCCTTGGAATGTGGTCTGAATCGCGTCGGCTTTGTTAAACTGTGGATAAGTTCAAACAATTTAATAATACAAATAGACCATGCTATTTAATGGTTGTAAAGGGTCTTGGTTCAGGTCAATAGCTCTCTTAAATTTTATTTTAACTTATTGTTTTTAAATTCTTTTATCTGAGATTACCTTAACTCTTAGTAGAATTTTCAAACTAGAGCATATGAGAGACCCTGCAAATTAAGGATAATTTGTAATATTAGTGCACTTGCCATAACGAAATATTGATCGAGATTTTGGGAAAGATACAGAGCATGAATGAGTTGGTAATTCTTTCTGCTAGCTGGAACACTGCTAATTTAGGTTATTACGGATAACTTTTCGTACCCCAAAACGTCAAAGACCACCGTTGTCAGCGATGGTCTGTCTGCGCGGAATTGGACATAATCTTCCACCTGCGATCTACATTGTTAGATTCTCTATATGCAGAATTCGCCGCAAAGTATGCAGAATCTCGTTCGGCCCGAATTGATTTTCCCAGAGCTCCGTTGGGAGGTTTAAGCGACGCAAAAAATATTTGCAATCATTCTACCTTATAGTTTATCTTCATTTGCAAAGCTGTATTGGCGAAAATCAGTGCAGCAATGTAGAGGCGCATTACCTATCAGTAGCTCAGTTTAGGTTGACAACCATTGACCCTGAGTGAAAGGAGTCAATGCCGAAGTGCCACGGGCGTCACCCCGTAGTGCTGGGGTTGTATCGAATAGGTACAGCACTGCCATAGTAAACTCGTTAGGATGACAAAAACACGTTTTCTATGGAGCGCTACAGATGGATGGTGAGCCAGTTTATATGTGTCCCCCCAAAGCTTTGCATCCTGCATCGCTGTTCTAGTAGCCTCCATAATATATATTGAGGTAAGAATGTCTGATTTTAACTTTTGGTTATTGTTTCTAACCACCGCTTTTGCTCTAAATGTCGCTCCGGGGCCTGATCTGCTGTACATCCTGACGAAGACAATTAGCAATGGAAAAAAGGTAGGCTTAGCATCGGCTATTGGTGTATGTACCGGAGCGCTTTTCCATGTGTTTGCTGCTTCCATTGGCTTATCTGCTATTTTAGTCTCTTCTGCACTAGCATTTAGCATTGTTAAGTATGTTGGTGCGGCTTATCTGATATATCTTGCTTATCAGTCATTTAGATCATCTGGATTTGAGTTAAATGCCGATGGCTCAAATCAGAGCAAAGAAACAGCATTTGAAGCATTTAAGCAAGGGGTACTAATCGACATTCTAAACCCTAAAGTAGCTATTTTCTTTATGGCGTTTCTACCACAGTTTGTTCGTGAAGACGCAGGCTCTGTATCATTCCAGTTGTTCTATCTCGGGTTACTTGTTATTGCGGTTGCTATCGTTGTGGAAGCTGCATATGTTCTTGCGGCAGACAAGATTTCTGAACGAGTTAGAAGCAGTAAAAAACTCAGCATCTGGTTAGATCGTGCTGTCGGAACAATGTTTGCTGGTCTGGGTGTAAAGTTAGCAGTATCAACAAACTAAAAATATCTACTCAAGGAGAATGAGCGTGTACCGCAATAGTGAATTAGACATTTACATGATGCGCGTTTCCTTCTAGTTCAGAGCAAACAGGCCACCGCTACAAACGGTGGCCTTTTACGTTTTTGGGTACGAAGGAGTTCCTGAAAGCAACACTATGGGATGCTACTCCAATAAACTTCTGTCCGGTTGTGAATTTGCATAACAACTCAGGTGATATTTTCTGGGTAAGGGCATCGTTTTTGATTGGAAATGGGAGATTCCGTGCAGCGCTGTTCTGGTGTCTGCCATAACTTCACGTATCACAAACTCCGCAGCGTAACTCGTTGCTGAGTAATAGCAATAAGGCGGTTTGGGGCAGAAATGAGATAACGCGTGTTCAGCTAATTACGGCTTTAAACCCAAAAAGTAATCGCACGTTATTGTCATCTGACAGCAGCCGGATGGCGCAATAAAAAATGGTCATCCGTTGGATGACCATTAAATACGTTTACGTAGAGGGCGTGGAGGTTACGCACCTTCGTTATGCAACTCTAGGTTAGCAAGCTCTTGCTGAATCTCTCGTTGCGTTTTTGCATCATCGCTGCGCAAAGACTCAAGAAAGTCTAAGTACTGCTGATTGATGTCGCCGGTTACGTATTCACCGCTAAATACCGACGTTTCGAACTGAGAGATGTCTGTGTTGCCTAGGCCAACGGCGTCCGTAAGGTCTTCCAACGTCTGGAAAATGAGCTCATCGGCACCAATTTGCTTACAGATCGCTTCGTTGTCTCGGCCATGGGCGATAAGCTCATTGGCGCTTGGCATGTCAATGCCGTACACGTTCGGGAAGCGAATCTCTGGCGCAGCAGAGACCATGTACACTTTCTTCGCACCTGAATCGCGGGCCATTTCGATGATCTGCTCTGACGTAGTACCACGTACGATAGAATCATCAACCAACAAGACATTCTTGTCTTTAAACTCTGAACGAATCGCGTTGAGTTTACGACGTACTGACTTCTTACGCTGCTGCTGACCCGGCATGATGAACGTGCGGCCAACATAGCGGTTTTTCACAAAACCTTGGCGGTAAGGCTTTTCAATCGCTTGAGCGATTTGTAGAGCGATGTCACACGAGGTCTCTGGAATCGGGATAACCACATCAATGTCCAAATCAGCAAATTCGTCACGGATTCGGTCGCCCAGTTTCTTACCCATCTCTACACGTGCGCTGTAAACCGAAATCTTATCGATAAAGGAGTCGGGACGTGCAAAGTAAACAAATTCGAAAATACATGGGTTGAGTCGAGGGTTGTCCGCACACTGCTTAGTATGCAGTTGACCATCAAACGTCGCATAGATTGCTTCACCTGGCGCGACATCGCGCATAAAGTCAAAACCGACCGCATCTAGGGCTACTGATTCAGAGGCAACCATGTACTCGGTGCGACCTTCAACCTCGCGTTTACCTAAACACAGTGGGCGAATGCCGTTAGGATCGCGGAACGCAATCATGCCGTGACCGATGATCATAGCCGTCACCGCGTAAGCACCACGAATCGCGCGATGCACATTGGTGACAGCACGGAACACATCTTCAGAGGTAACGTTACCTTTGACAGTATCAATCTCATGAGCCAACACGTTAAGCAACACTTCTGAATCAGAGGTGGTGTTGATGTGACGACGATCTTTCTCGAACAACTTTTCGCGAATTTCGTGTGCGTTTGTGAGGTTACCGTTGTGAGCTAGTGTGATACCAAATGGTGAGTTCACGTAGAAAGGTTGCGCTTCAGACGCGCTTGAGCTTCCTGCTGTTGGGTAGCGAACATGGCCGATACCCACTGTACCTTGAAGTCTTTGCATGTGTTTGGCTTCAAACACATCCTTTACTAAACCGTTCGCCTTTCTAAGACGAAAACGATTGCTATCTATGGTACAAATACCCGCGGCATCTTGGCCACGATGCTGCAATACCGTCAATGCGTCATAGATAGACTGGTTTACAGGCGTTGTGCCCACGATTCCAACAATACCACACATGTCTTAACCCTCGATTTTCGACAATGGCTGGAGCGCTATAACGCCCCAGATAAGAAACTAGATGTTGCTTGTAGGTGTTCAAAAAAAGGTGCGATGATGCGGCTGAATTCCGGTACCAACTGCGACCCTTTCCACCACTGTGAGTCTGGAAACGACGTAAACGCATCCATGAAGAATAGTGCCGCTGACACTATAAGAACACCTCGTAAACCGCCAAACACGATACCAAGGACTCTATCCGTTCCAGACAAACCTGTCTTCTGCACTAATTGAGCAATCACATAATTGACGATAGCACCGACAATCAGAGTTGCAATAAACAGAGCAGCGATCGCGGATCCGTTTCGGATCATGTCATCTTCGATATTGGTGAAATACATCGCCAATTTCGCGTAGTACTGACTGGCAATAAAAAAGGCGCCAAACCAGATAACAAGAGACAGTGCTTCTTTCGCGAAGCCACGAATTAAACTGATCAGCGCTGAGAGGCCGATCACACTTAAAATGACAATATCTAACCAGTTCATGTTGTTCTACATCTTAAGTTGGCGCGCATTTTAACAGAAAAAACGCTGACGCAAACGTTTTCTTATGGATTTAGTGGTTTAAATTTAAGCAATCGACCTTTTGAGCCAGTGATCTTTTCCAGTTCAATCACTTGGCGTTCGAGTTTACTCTTCGACACATCAGGACCAATAATTACTCGGGTAAAACCATTCTCTAATTTGGTGTGTGCTTGGTATCCGCGCTTTTGCAAATCATCCACGACGCTCTGCGCATTCTCTGCGTTTTTTAACGCCATCAGTTGGATGATCCATGCACTGTCTTGATACTCATTGCGTTCAGGGATGGCTTTAACGATCACCTCGAGTGGCGCCTCTTCTGCACTCTCCTCTTGAGTGACGACCGCGACAGGCGTATCGGGCAGCGCTTTCGAGTCATCCACCGGCTCGAGAATCTCAAACGATTCCAGATCGCTTTCAAGCTCCGGTTTTAGCGGAATACTGGCGATCTCTTCCTGATAGTGGCTTTTCTTGCCATCGAGCACATCGGGCAATACGATGACGCCAATCGCCACTAAGATGATGGTACCGACTAAGCGGTTTTGAAATTTGCTCGCCATTTAATCTCCTTGTGTTTGCCAATGCGCCAACACTTCCCCAACGGTATGAAATGAGCCAACAACCAGTATCACATCGTCTTGGCCCGCCTTTGTCATCGCGGCTTCAAAAGCCAGCACCGGAGAATCAAAGGTTTGAGTCGCGGCTGGTAAATGACTTGCCAGTTCATTAGCGTGCGCGGCGCGAGGGCCATGCAGTGAAGCTGGATACCAATGCGAAGAAAGCTCGCTCAAGATAGCCAGCGTCGCCTTGATGTCTTTATCATGCAGCATGCCCACCACAGTATGAATCACACGTTTTGGGTATTGCTTTGCTACACGTTCAACCAAGTATTGCGCTGAATGTGGATTGTGCGCGACATCCAAAAGTATCACTGGCGAAGTGTGCAGAATTTGCATGCGCCCTGGCAAGGTGGCGTTTTCAAGGCCGTTGACGATATTGATATCTGTGATATCCAGATTGGCGTTTGCCAGCGCCGTTAAGGCCGTCGCCGCGTTCTGCAGTGGCAGTCCGGGAATGGGTAGCTCGTTTAATTCAAAAGTGCCAAGTTGCCAGCGCCATTGTGTCTCTGATTGTTGCTCATAGTGGTATTGAATCCCCACTTGAAAGAGCTCAGCCTGAATATCGTCGGCGTGTGCTGCCACGGTTGATGGCGCTTTCGGCTGACCGCAAATCGCTGGTTTGCCTGCGCGAAAGATGCCGGCTTTCTCAAAACCAATTACGTTAATGTCATCGCCCAGCCAATCGACGTGGTCGATGGCTAAACTGGTAATCACGGATACGTCATGATCGACGACATTAGTGGCGTCTAAACGCCCGCCCAAACCGACCTCAAGCAAGACAACATCCACTTGCTCGGTTTGAAACAGGCGTAACGCCGCAAGCGTGCCAAACTCAAAAAAGCTTAGGCTGATATCCCCGCGCTGCTGTTCAATGAAATCGAAGGCTTGGCAATGCTTCTCGTCGGCTAAATCGACGCCATTGACGCGCACGCGCTCGTTGTATCGAATTAAATGAGGAGAAGAGTAGACACCGACTTTATACCCTGCGTCGAGCAAAATCGCTTCCATCAAAGCGCAGGTAGAACCTTTGCCGTTGGTACCAGCAACGGTAATGACTGTCGGAGCGGGTTTGGTTAAGTTGGCTTGTTGTGCGACGGCTTGGACTCGGTCTAGCCCGAGATCGATCGCTGAGGTGTGAATGTTGGCTAAATAATCAAGCCACATCGTAAGAGGGGATGTGGCTTGTGGAATTTGGGTTTGACTCATCTAACTGAAACCATAAATTGTGGTGGTTTGTTAGTGTGTTACTTTACCCTTTTTCGTCCGCTTCTGGTACTTCATATGCAGGTTCATTTGGCGCATCATTCACAGAAACCACCAGTGGCGACGGTTGATTGGTCATTTTGGCCAACAAACTGCCGATGCGTTGACGCATTTCACGGCGATCAACAATCATATCGATAGCCCCGTGTTCCAATAGGAACTCACTGCGCTGGAAGCCTTCTGGAAGATCTTCACGAACGGTTTGTTCAATCACACGGCGACCAGCAAAACCAATCAGTGCTTTGGGTTCACCGATATTGATATCGCCTAGCATCGCTAAGCTCGCCGATACACCGCCCATGGTTGGGTCCGTCATCACTGAGATGAACGGCAATCCTTTTTGCGATAGTCGCTCTAACGCTGCACTGGTTTTTGCCATCTGCATCAGAGACATTAGCGCCTCTTGCATTCGCGCACCACCACTGGCCGAGAAACAAACTAAACCACAGTTGTTTTCCATCGCCGCTTCAACCGCACGTACGAAACGAGCGCCAACGACTGAACCCATCGAGCCACCCATAAAGGAGAACTCAAACGCACACGCAACCACAGGTAGACCCAACAGCTCGCCTTGCATAACGATGAGCGCGTCTTTTTCACCACTGCTCTTTTGCGCAGCAGAAATACGGTCTTTGTATTTCTTCGAATCGCGGAACTTGAGCTTATCTTGTGGCTCAAGCTCAGTGGCTAACTCAGTACGATTGCCTTCATCCAAAAATGTTTCAAGACGACGACGCGACGACATGCGCATGTGGTGATCACATTTAGGACAAACTTCTAGATTTCGCTCTAGTTCAGCGTGATAAAGCACTTGTTCACACGATGTACATTTGGTCCATACCCCTTCAGGGATTGACGCTTTTCTCGATGTGCCGATATTGCTCTTTTCTAAAATCTTTTCAAGCCAACTCATGGAAGACCTTTTCTCTCTCGATCCCCGTTCAATACAGGGATTCAAATTCTGAATTTACGCGTGAGGATTAAAGCATATTAAATGCCAAGTGTAGACAAAAAACTGGTTGTACCTATTTTCTGACTCTCTGTCTCACGCCCTAACGTCCTGATTGATTCGACAATTTATCACGAATTAGTTCAGATTGTCTGGCAAAAACAGAGGTCCGATCGGTACGCGTGGCAACTGATACTCATCCGGATAATCCACATCCACCAAGTATAATCCTTCTGCTTTCGCTGTGGCGCCCGCCAATTTTCTGTCTTTCACGCCAAGCAACCACTCTATCCACTCGGGCTTTTGTTCCCCACGTCCCACGCAGATAAGGCTGCCGGTAATGTTACGTACCATATGATGCACAAAGGCATTGGCCTTAATATCAATCACGACATATTGCCCGTGACGAGACACATGCAGGTGCATCACATTGCGCCAAGGGCTACGAGATTGGCATTGCACCGCTCGAAATGAGGTAAAGTCGTTTTCGCCGAGCAAATACTGCCCAGCTTGGTGCATCAATGCTTCATCCAGTTCACCGTGGTAGTGGCTCACGCCTGACGAGAGGATCCCGGGTCTGAGAGGGCTATTGAAGATAATATAGCGGTAGCGTCGCGCGGTCGCAGAAAAACGAGCATGAAACGACTCCGGTACCTCTTTCGCCCAGCGAACACAGACATCCGATGGCAAATTGGCGTTCACGCCCATAGTCCACGCCACCATTTTTCTTTCTGCCGTGGTATCAAAGTGAACCACTTGGCCTGTGCCATGTACGCCTGCATCTGTCCTGCCAGCACATTGCACTTCAACGGGGTGATTGGCGACAACACTCAACGCTTTCTCGAGCGCTTCCTGAACACTTTTCACCTCTTTTTGGCGTTGCCAGCCATAGTATTGAGTACCGTTATATTCGATACCTAACGCTATTCTCATCTGCAGAATCTCTTTAAAAATGGGCCGGGCAGTATACCTTTAATAGGGATAAAAAATAAGAGGGCCGCAGCCCTCTTACCTCACTCTAACTCGCCTATCCGCGGTTGATTTTGTCAATCAGACGTTTGGCTTCTCGACGAATCTCGTCACTGCCATCAACAATCGCCTCTTCGAGCAGTTTGATGGCCCCTTGCGCGTCATTCATCTCAACGTAAATCTTGGCGAGATCAAGTTTTCCTGCCGCCTCTGCGTTTGAATCGACATCAATCTCATCACCAATGTCACCGATCACATCAGGGAAATCATTCAGGCCAACATCCAACTTGAGCTCGTCATCCAACTCTTGCTGCTCTTCCATCTCCACTTCTGCCATCAGTTCATCAATGGTTCTAAACTGATTTTGCTGTGGGCTGAAATCGTCGGCGCTGTCTTGAATGCTCCAATCTTCATCGCTGACCTCAGGTTGCTCTAAAGCATTATCTTGATCCCAAACCCCACGCTCTTCTTCAGGAATGTCATCCGAAATCTGTGCCTGCTGCTCGGGAGAGAGCGTAAAGCCGTTCCAATCTTCGCCGCCCATCTCGAGCATAGCGTCAATATCCATACCGGCACTGTCAGACGTTGTGGCATCGATCGGGCTGTCAAATGAGAAGCTAGGTGTGGCATCCTCGCTGTCTGCAAGCAACTCATCAAACGCCTGCTCATCAAACTCTTGTGCAGCCATTGCCTCAGCGACGTCGATATCAACGCGGCGTTCGGAAGGAATTTCCGACAGTTCAGGCGTCTCCAAATCGTCTAAATTGAAATTGACCTCATCGGCACTCTCTACGTCCCCATCTGTGGTCGGCATGTCAGCCAGCGCTTCGTCTTCACCATATTCAGGCAATTCCAGCTCATCAAACTCGGTCAGTTCCTGCCCAACAGGCTCGCCTTGGCCATCAGACATCGGCTCTGAAGCCATATCTGCCAGTGCGTCATCCTCATTATATTCAGGCAGCTCAAGCTCATCGGTATCGACTGATTCCGTCGCTTGCTCCTCTTGAGGAGAGTCTGCACTCGACGCTAGCGCCTTCTCTTCAAGATCAATGAATGGCTCATCGCCCAAATCCGCCAGAGCATCGTCTTCGTTGTATTCGGGAAGCTCGAGAGCATCGAAGTCGAAAGGCTCATCGTCACTGACTGATTTCTCTGGCTCTGGTGTGGCAGGCTCGTTGGCCATATCCGCAAGCGCATCTTCTTCACTGTACTCTGGAAGCTCTAAATCATCAAAATCGAGCGTCTCATCGTCACTGACTGATGTCTCTGGCTCTGATGTGGCAGACTCGTTGGCCATATCCGCAAGCGCATCGTCTTCACTGTACTCTGGAAGCTCTAAATCATCAAAATCAAGAGTTTCGTCGTCACTGACTGATTGCTCTGGCTCTGGTATGGCAGGCTCGTTGGCCATAACCGCAAGTGCGTCTTCTTCACTGTATTCTGGAAGCTCTAAATCATCAAAATCAAGAGTCTCATCGTCACTGACTGATCTCTCTGGCTCTGGTTCGGCAGGCTCGTTGGCCATATCCGCAAGCGCATCGTCTTCACTGTATTCTGGAAGCTCTAAATCATCAAAATCGAGAGTCTCATCGTCACTGACTGATCTCTCTGCCTCTGGTTCGGCAGGCTCGTTGGCCATATCCGCAAGCGCATCGTCTTCACTGTATTCTGGAAGCTCTAAATCATCAAAATCGTGAGTCTCATCGTCACTGACTGATTTCTCTGGCTCTGATGTTGCAGGCTCATTGGCCACATCCGCGAGGTCATCTTCTTCAGTACGTTCTGGAAGTTCCAAATCATCGACGTCAGAGATATCACTGACAGATTGCGACAGTGGATCTGCACTGTCCAATGTATCCGCATCAGTTTGTATCTCTGGTGTTGGGTCTTCCACCAGCCAATCTTCATCTTGCGGAACACCAAACTCATTCGCAGCGACTTCAGGGGCTGATGATGGCGCAAGCTCCAGCTCGTCTGATGATTCCTTCTCATCCGATTCCGGTGCTTCTACCGCTTCACTCTCCTGTGTGTTAGAAGCTGGTTGATCACTGTCCTGGTCCCATCCAGCATCAACGGCAGGTGTACTCTCATCCTCTACAGATTGTGTTGGTTCTAGCTCAGTCGCTAACTCTTCCTTAACCGGACTTTCTTCTAATGGGCTCTCTTCAACGTGTGGCTGCTCAACCTCTTCAACGGCAGACGTCAGCCAATCATCATCGTCAGCATCATCACTTTGGTCATCATCACTCTGCGTAGCTGGCTCTGCTGGCGTTTCCTCACTGCCGCTTTGCGGCAACAACTCGTCACTATCGAGCGGCGTCTCTGAGTCATAGTCAGGATTTTCCACTTCGTCGATAGCGGCGCTTAACCAGTCGTCTTCTTCTTCTGGCTCTGGCTCTGGCTCTGGCTCTGGCTCTGGCTCTGGCTCTGGCTCTGGCTCTGGCTCTGGCTCTGGCTCTGGCTCTGGCTCTGGCTCTGGCTCTGGCTCTGGCTCTGGCTCTGGCTCTGGCTCTGGCTCTGGCTCTGGCTCTGGCTCTGGCTCTGGCTCTGGCTCTGGCTCTGGCTCTGGCTCTGCAGGGATGAGATCAGACTCGTCCTGCTCGTCAAGCGCTAACGTAGATAAATCAGGGTCTTGTTCTTGTGCGTCGAGCAATGGGTCACCTTGTGGGGCAACACTCATCATATCGTCGATGAACTCTTCGCTAGAAAAACCTTTCTCTGGTTCTGGTTCTGGTTCTGGTTCTGGTTCTGGTTCTGGTTCTGGTTCTGGTTCTGGTTCTGGTTCTGGTTCTGGTTCTGGTTCTGGTTCTGGTTCTGGTTCTGGTTCTGGTTCTGGTTCTGGTTCTGGTTCTGGTAAAGTCTGTTCCTCTGCTTGCGCTTGGTCAAGCAAGGTATCGACATCTTCACTCATGCTAGGCGACACGTCGTCAGCAGTGGCTTCTAGGCTCTCTTCACTACTCTGCTCAATATCAAGCAGCTCTTCGAACAAATCAGTGGCGTCATCGTTGAGATCCTCTTCGCCATCTTGCCCTACCAGTTCATCGAGCAGATCCGTGCCGGCATCAAGAGGGGCATTTAACTCATCGGTACCAATCAGCTCATCGAGTTCACTATCGAGTAGAGATTGTGAATCCTCAAACGGGTCCTCTTCATCGACCTCCAGCAACTCGTCGAGTAACTCGGTGCTCTCAGGCTCAACGCTCTCCTCAATATCAGTGCCAATCAAGTCGTCGAAGTCATCCTCTTCGTCATCATCGAGCTGGAAGTCTGACTCTAGCATTTCGTCAAGCAGAGCGGCGTCATCGACCGAGTTAGACTCGAGTTCCTCTAAGTTAGCTTGCGCCTCCGCTTCTGCGAACAGCGCATCAATATCATCATCGGATGCAATTGAGGTTTGTGTCAGTTCGTCATCGGCCTCATCACTCAAGTCAAACGCATTTTCCGCTTCATCAAGCAACTCATCGAAGTCAACATCGCCTTCATCACTCTCTTTGTTCTGCTCAAACAAGTCATCCAACATGGATTGATCGAGCTCGCTACTTTCTAGCGAGTCGTCATCGCTGTCACCGGCGAGCAACGAGTCAATGTCATCTTGACTAAAGTCACCCCCATCCGAGAGGTCGAAACTGTCATCTTCATCGTCGTCCATCACGACATCATCAAGCGCACGTTCCATCTCTTCCAAGCTGAGCGCTTTATCGTCCCCTTTGACGCTGATACCGTTGGCACTGTCCACTTCATCGGCAAGGGTTTCATCCAGATCGCCGTCATCGCCGATACCGGCGAATGGGTCCTCACCCTCTTCGCCCTCGAGGTTGAAGTCTAAATCGCTGTCATCAAGGTCGGCAAACACATCCGCTTCATCACTTTGCTCTTCCGACTCATCGGAGAACAGCGCTTCACCGTCATCTGACTCGCCAAACAAGTCATCATCAAGCAGAAGATCATCACCAATATCTTCATTGAGGGTATCGGGGACAACAGGTGCAACCGTTGGTGTCGCTTCCGGTGTGGTTTCTGCTTGAGGCTCCGATTTAGAACGGCGCCCGAGTAACAACACGACCAACAAACCAATGATCAAACCAGGAACCACCGCCATTGCGGCCACTGCCCAAGTGTTCGATAGCAACTTATCCCATTGGCTTGGCGCCATTTTTTGCTCTTCCGCCAGCTTGAGACGTTCGGCTTCCAGCAGTTTTTCAACTTCGTTGCGAATGCGTGATTCATCGCCCAAGGAGTCTTTGAGTACGTCCACTTCCGATTGAACCTGTGCAAGCATCAGGCGCAGTTTGTGGTTTTTCTCCTCCAACGCCATCAACTCTGTTTCAGAGGTTTTGAGCTGATTTTCTAGCGTCGAGACTTCACCTTGGCGCTCTTGATTGGCCATCTCTTTAAGATCGCTGATTTGTGAGGCACTGTCTTGTGGGCGAGTTTCAGGCGTACTCGGCACATCTTGCGCCGGTTTGTCTATCATGTCAGGCGTTGTAGACTCAACGACCGAAGCGTCGACTGGCGCCGTGACCGCAGGGGTTGCCCGTTGAGGCTGAGGCACTGGGGCGACGGGTTGAGTCGGTGTTAAGCGCGCTTGGTGCGCCGCCATCACATTGACCGCTTGTTCAGTGGTAGCACTCTGGATTTGCGCTAATGAAGGGATACGAAGATTGCTGCCTGGGATCAGTTCATGGATATTTTGGTTGTCGAAAGCTTGGGGATTGATCTGATAAATAGCGTAGAGGGTTTGCTGCACAGAGACTTGATTAGAGGGTCTCAGTTGCGAAGCTATGCTCCATAAGGTCTCTTGTTCGCCAGTCGGTCCGTAGAAGCGTGACGGTTCATTCGATAGTCCAGAGCGACGCGCAAGCGGCTGTGCAAACTGTGGAGAAGACTGAATTTCGCCATTTGGACCCTTTAGGCGAATGCTTTCTGCACTAACGATGGATGTCTGAGTCACGACCACCAATGCCAAGGGCAAAAGCAGGCGCTTAAAAATATGAAGCATAAAAGGCTCAGCTATGTGCTTAATAGTTTGAAAACGTTGATCTGTTAAATATATCGGATAAACGCAGTAAAACTATAGGCTGAGAGCCAAAAAATGTGTGTCCTACGCCATAATCGCATGAATCTCACACTAATTTTCTTACTTTGATTAAAAAAGCCTCGCACAAGGGCGAGGCTCTTAAAAGCGAAGCGCACACTCAGTACTCAGTAGTAATCGCGAATCAACACTTCGGCGATTTGTACCGCGTTGGTCGCCGCGCCTTTTCGGACGTTGTCAGCCACCACCCACAAATTGACGCCACTGTGGTGGCTAATGTCATTGCGGATTCGTCCGACCATGACGTGATCTTTGCCGCCAGCATCGCGAACTTGGGTCGGAAAATCCTCGCCATGGAATACTTCAACCCCTTCGGTTTGCTCCAGCATCTGCACGACTTCGCTTGCGTCAATCGGCGCACGAGTTTCTACGTGGACCGCTTCAGCATGGCCATAAAACACCGGCACGCGAACGCAGGTCGGGTTCACCGTAATGGATGGGTCATTAAAGATTTTTTGCGTCTCCCACACCATCTTCATCTCTTCTTTGGTGTAGCCGTTTTCCATCATCTGGTCGATCTGTGGAATACAGTTGAACGCGATCTGCTGAGAGAACTGGTTGGTTTCAGCAGGTAGCCCATTGAGCAACTTGGCCGTTTGCCCTGCCAGCTCATCAATACCGGCTTTGCCTGCTCCTGACACTGATTGGTAAGTCGAGACATTGATGCGCTCGATTCCGACAGCATCATGAATTGGCTTGAGCGCCACCAGCATTTGAATGGTCGAGCAATTTGGGTTAGCGATGATGTTGCGGTTACGAAATTCCGCAATCGCTTCTGGATTGACCTCAGGCACCACAAGAGGAATGTCATATTCGTAGCGGAAATGTGACGTATTGTCGATCACGACAACGCCTTCCTCTGCAGCGATGGGTGCCCATTTCGCCGACAAATCACCCCCAGCAGAAAACAGCGCAATATGAACTTGAGACCAGTCAAAATTCTCAACATTCTCTACTTTGATCGTCTTGCCATTAAAACGGTAGCTTTTGCCTTCACTACGCTCACTGGCAAGTAGGTAAAGATCACCCACGGGAAATTTACGTTCTTGTAAAACGTCTAAAATCGTCTCACCGACGGCGCCTGTCGCGCCCAAAATGGCAACATTGTATTGCTGGCTCATTGATTTACCTCAACCTGAAAACCTAGTTTGGCTAGGGGTGACAACTGACAATCAGCCGTCCCCACTAGCGTGATGGCACTGTATTCGCGTCTATCCCAGTAATTTTTACGCATGGCGTCAAAGGCGCCGGGCTGACCGATTTCTCGGCGAAACAGTGCATCATCTTTACGCACATCATAGACGAGCTGTGTGATCGTGTGTAGCGTCGCCTCATCCCACGCTCGATTAAGCTCAAGACGAGGAACCGGCGCGATCGGCAACAGATCACTGGCGTTCGCGCTCAACTCTTGATTTAAAAACTCACAAAAGGCATTAAAGATCATCGTCGTGCCACGAGCTTTCCCCTCAAGCCCATATCCAGCCACATGAGGGGTCGCGAATGCTAGCAGAGGCAGCAACTCCATATCAACCTCAGGTTCAAATTCGAACACGTCCAGTGCTGCAATAAAGCCATCTCGACGCGCAAGCCGCGCCTTAAGTGCACTGTTGTCCACGATGGGACCCCGCGCCGCATTGATCAAGATTTGGTCACCGCGTAAACGGTTGAGTACCGCTTCATCGATAAGGTGATGGGTAGGATACTCACCCTCTTTCGTAATCGGCGTATGGATGGTGATAATATCCGCTTGCTCGAGCAAGTTATCCAGCGGAGTAAACGAACGAATATCGCCTTGCGCTTGTTTTGGTGGATCATTGATGAGCACTTGAATGCCGATCCCTTCCAAACACGCTTGTAAGTAGCTGCCTACCTGACCAGCACCAATAATGCCAACGGTTTTATCAAACACCGAGAAACCGTGTTGCTGCGCTAGCACCATCATCACACTCACCACATATTCAGCAACGCCGACTTTGTTGCATCCGGGAGCGGCGGTAAAGAAGATACCTCGTTCACGCAATAGTGCTTGGTCGACATGGTCCATCCCCGCCGTTGCGGTGCCGACAAATTTCAGTTTATTGGCGTTGGCGATAAGCTCTGCGTTCACTTTGGTGACGGAGCGAATCATGAGCGCATCCACATCGATAAGGTCTTGCGCAGTGATTTGTCGGCCTGATTTCAACACCACCTCACCCAGTTGGCTAAATAGCCCTTCGGCGTAAGGCATGTTTTCATCGATTAGAATTTTCATGGTGTGCTGTCTTTGATTAAAGGGCGTTGGGGCGATTGTGCAGAAAAGCAGGCTCGGTGTCGAGTAGCACGCCCCGCCTGACGTAAAAAAGCCCGGCGCATGGCCGGGCAATTATCCAGAACAAAAGGATCCTAACCCGCTCTCCATGGGTCAGAGTCTGCGTCTGTTCGGCGGTGAGTAAAACTCTTCACCACCAGTCCTGGAAACGGGTGTCTGGCGAACCAGCGCGAGCAATTAAGCTTGGTACTTTTTAATCACCAACGTCGCGTTCGTTCCACCAAAGCCGAAGCTGTTTGACATCACAGTGTTCAACTCAGCGTCACGCGCTTGAGTCACGATATCAAGGCCTTGAGCCGCTTCGTCGAGATTTTCGATATTCACACTTGGGGCAATAAAGTTGTGAGTCAGCATCAAGGTTGAGTAGATGGCTTCATGCACGCCTGCAGCGCCCAATGCGTGACCTGTCATCGCTTTCGTTGCTGAAATTGCTGGGCTGTTTTGACCAAACAGCTCTTGAATCGCACCAAGCTCTTTAACATCACCAACCGGTGTAGAGGTGCCGTGCGTGTTGACGTAATCAATGCTATCGACAGCTTGCATCGCCATCTTCATACAACGCACCGCGCCTTCACCTGATGGCGCCACCATATCGTAGCCGTCAGACGTCGCGCCGTAGCCAACAATTTCGCCGTAAATTTTCGCGCCGCGCGCAAGCGCGTGCTCAAGCTCTTCAATGACTAACATACCGCCACCACCAGAGATAACGAAACCATCACGGTCCGCATCGTAGGTACGAGACGCTTTTTCTGGTGTCTCGTTGTACTTAGTCGACAGAGCGCCCATCGCATCAAACATCATGGTTTGAGACCAATCGAGCTCTTCACCACCACCAGCAAATACGATGTCTTGTTTACCCAATTGAATCAGCTCCATCGCGTGACCAATACAATGCGCAGAAGTCGCACACGCCGAGCTCATTGAGTAGTTCACGCCGCGGATTTTAAACGGTGTCGCAAGACACGCAGAAACCGTCGATGACATAGTGCGAGGCACCATGTATGGGCCAACACGTTTCACGCCTTTGGCACGCATGGTGTCAGTCGCCACCGTTTGATTGAGCGCAGATGCGCCACCTGAACCTGCCACAATACCGGTACGATCGTTAGAGACCAACTCTGGAGTCAGGCCTGCGTCTTCAATCGCTTGTTCCATTGATAGGTAAGCATACGCAGCCGCATCACCCATAAAGCGCATCTGTTTACGGTCGATATGCTCTGCTGGGTTGATTTTTAGATCACCCCAAACCTGCGAACGTAGACCGTGTTCTTTAAACTGCTCAGAGGCAGTGATACCAGATTTTCCTGCTTTTAGAGACGCTAACACTTCTTCGGCGTTGTTACCGATACTCGAAACAATACCCATACCGGTGATTACGACACGTTTCATTATGACAATCCTATAAATTAAATTTCCGCTAGATAATAACGAAGTTGCCCTGCAAAAGTGGTCAGCTTTCCCATAAATCCGTACAATCTTCACACTTTTAATGTCTAAATAGAAAGAATTCTGACTCTCTATGACCACTATTTCGCACGCCCAGCTTGGCTGGAATGAAGCTGGCACACCAGTTTCCGACCAATTTGACGACGTCTACTTCTCCAACGTCAATGGTCTTGAAGAAACCCGTTATGTTTTCCTGACCCAAAATCATCTTCCGCAAAGATGGCAGGAATATGACCAACGCCGTTTTGTGGTGGCAGAAACCGGCTTTGGCACAGGGCTTAACTTCCTTGCGTTGTGGCAATGGTTTGATGAATTTAGACAGCGCCATCCTGATGCGCCACTTAAAGAGCTGCATTTTGTCAGTTTTGAGAAGTACCCCCTAAGTGAAGAAGACTTGGCCAAGGCCCACCTCGCGTGGCCTGAGCTGGCCAGCTACGCGCAAAAGCTGCAAAAGCACTATCCGATTGCAGTGCCTGAGTGTCACCGTATTGTGCTCGATGACGGTGCCGTGACGTTAGATCTCTGGTTTGGTGACATTAAAGATTGCCTCCCTCTGGTTCCAGTGCCTGAGCAAGGTTTCGTCGACACCTGGTTTCTCGACGGATTTGCTCCGAGTAAAAACCCAGAAATGTGGAATCAAACGCTGTTTGACGGCATGGCGAGGCTCGCCAAACAAGGCTGTCACTGCGCCACCTTTACTGCCGCCGGTTTTGTCCGTAGAGGGCTGATTGAAGCGGGCTTTGCGATGAAAAAAGTCAAAGGCTTTGGCACCAAAAGAGAGATGATTGCGGGTGAGTTGAGTGAACGCACACCTTACAGCAACCTCTCCCCCCTATTTGCGCGGCCAAATAGCGCAGACGCAGAGTCGATCGCCATTGTTGGTGGTGGCATTGCCAGCGCAACTTTAGCCACGGCGCTGATTCGACGCGGGAAACGCGTCACGCTCTATTGCCAAGATAAAGCCGCAGCAATGGGCGCCTCTGGCAATCGACAAGGCGCGGTGTACCCACTGCTCAATGGCACCCACAGCGGCGTGTCACGCTTTTTCGCCCCTGCTTTTCTCTTCGCCCGTCAATTTGTCGAGCAAGCCAGTGAACGCTTTCATTTCGACCACGACTGGTGCGGCGTCACTCAATTGATGTGGGATGAAAAATCACACACCAAACTGAGCAAACTGAATCAAGTGGGCTTTGATGCTCAACTGGTTACGCCATTGGACCCAGCGCAGACGGCGCAAACCGTCGGCTTACCGTTGACCATGCCTAGCGTGCATTATCCATTGGGCGGCTGGCTCTGCCCGTCAGAGTTTAGTCGAGGAATGATTGACGATTTATCGGCACACCCTCTTTTCGAGGTTCGCTTTGAGCATAAGGTCACCGAGCTAAAAGCGCACTCAGAGGGCACTTGGACGGTATGCAGCCAACAGGAGTCCCGCACCTTTGATGTGGTGGTGGTCGCCAATGGGCATCAATTTACCGACCTTACGCAGACCTCCACTCTGCCACTTGGACGAGTGAAAGGACAAGTAAGTCATATCCCGACCACCGATCGATTAAGCAGCCTGCGCAACGTACTTTGTTACGATGGCTACATGACGCCAGTAAACCCGAAGACCCAGCAGCATTGTATTGGCGCTAGCTACGATCGCACGAGCCTTGATACAGAGTTTGATTCTGCTGCGCAAATCGACAATGGCGAAAAACTCAAGCGCTGCCTCCCCAACCAAGATTGGACTCAGGATGTCGATACCAGTGAGAACAAATCTCGCCAAGGCATTCGCTGCGTGAGCCGCGACCATCTGCCGTTTATCGGTGCGGTGGGTGTGCAGAGCGCGACGGTGGAACAATACAAAACATTAGCAACACAGCAAGAGGATGAGGCGCTGCCGGTACCAAGTTATCCGAATCTATATTGCATGTTGGGGCTAGGTTCGCGTGGATTGAGCAGCGCACCGTTGCTGGCGGAAACACTCGCTTCACAGATGTGTGGCGATCCGATGCCACTGCCTGTCGACATCCTCGACGCCTGTCACCCGAGTCGGATGTGGGTAAGAAAATTAAGAAAGGGGAAGCCTATTACTGAGTTGTAATAGGCTTTAGTCAACAAGGCCCGATTGGCTGGCTTAGACTCTTAAGACTCAGGTACTTAAGAGTCACGCACGTAAGGCTTGGTCAGCTAACTCGGCCCATAGGTCATTCACTATGGTGCGATCAGCAGGTGACAACTCGCTGCGCGCCTCATCTAAACTGGCTTGAATGCGGTGCTTGAACACGTCAAGATCGACGATCCCCTCTTCTTCACACGCCGCGGCGGAGAGAGAAATGTGCCCACGCAGGTAGCCACCTGCAAACAACTCATCTTCCGATGCTGTCTCAATACGCGCATCAATTAGCGCAAGCAACGCTTCTTCGTATTCCGTGATCATTCTTTGTAGCTACCTAAAATCAGTTTGATTCTCAAAAAGAGGCCAAAGCTTCTCACATTGAGAAACCCAAGGCAAATGCTTGTGTTCACAAGGGGTTGTCCTCTGGCATATCGGTTGCAATAGGGAGTTATGCACCGCAAACAACCAAGGAATTGCTATGAAGATGTCCCGATTGTCCGTCAACGTTCTCGTCGCCTTATCCCTCGCCGTAGCACATCACAGCGCGCGTGCTGAGGTGCCTTTTGCGCAATGTCCCACTCAGGAGCAGTGTGGCACGAGCTACCGCCCCACTTGGACCCTGCACGTTACCCTACTCAACGCGCCGAGCTTAGCGCAGATGCCCGATTCCCTATGACCCATTCATCTTTGCCGCACCCGGCCATTACCATGGTGATATTGGCCATCAATTGTCCGGCTCTCACCCTGGCCGTAGCTTAGAGATCCACCTAAAGAATGAAGCACCGACGGTCAAGTTTGATCCCCGCTACCGAGCAAATGGCGTCGACGCCTCGTCCGGTGACACTTACTTTCACACCAGCAACGGGCTACCTTGGGCGATTGAAATCCCCACAAACTGGGCCCACCCACTGGAGCAGGTCGATATTCTCAACGCCTACCCAAGTTTTGATGAATTCGCCCAAGATGATAACGGCACCACCGCCACCAACTGGTACACACTCGCAGTACCCAGCCGAATTTACATCGACTAAAGGAGACGCCCGATGAGACAGCCTACACACTTCAACCCTTACTTTACAGGCGCACTATTGCTTGCCTCCCTTGGCCTCTCTGCTTGTGGCGGAGGAGGCGGCGGTGACGAGGGGGGAAGCTCCGCGAGCGCCGATGCCGTGCAGCCATCCCCATCCGCTACGCCAGCGGCAACCACCGAGGGACTCCAAGCGCTCTCGATCAGTTATGACAATGACCTTGCGTCAGTCTACACGCTCAATATCGACGTGATGCTCAATGAATTGAATGGCAAAATCGCTTACCTCTCGGTATGCGACAATCGCACGGCACAAGGCGATCTCAGTTTGGTTGACTATGACCAATGCTTAGTGAAGTCTTCACTTAATAACGGCTTGGCGCAGATTGATTTGAGCGTCGCCAACCATTGGTCATCGCTGATTGCTGTAGTGTGGGTTATGGAAGAAGGCAGCGTACCAACCTCATACACCTACCAACATCAGGGCGAGTCAGAGGCGGTGTGGCTGATTCCAAGCTCTATTTGACGATAAAGGCGTCAGGTTTAAGTGGCGGGGTTTGGTAGAAGGCACGTAATGCCTCAGACAATGCCAGCACACGCGGCGGCAACCCCGTTGCTAAAATGGACATCACTTCTTGATGGACTTTTTGCATGAACCCGAGGCGGTCAGGTTCAACGTCGCCATTGAGATTGTCGCAACTGACACTAAATGCAAAGCCAGCGCTGACCGATAGGATCCACTCGTACGCCTGCGGACGTATCTCCACTTGTTCAAACTGCGCTTGAACCTGTTCATCGCGGCCATCGGGGTGATACCAATAACCAAAATCTTCCAGTAAACGGCGCTCAGGACCTGCCACACACCAATGGGCGATTTCATGCAGTGCAGACGCATAGAAACCTCGTGCAAACACGATGCGATGGTAAGGAGTAGAGTCATCCGCGGGAAGATAGATAGGCTCATCACCGCCAAGTTCAAGACGGGTCTGATACTGCTCAAAAAAGGTCTGATTGAAGAGTGCAATCAAATCGCGATAATCGTGGGTCATCTATGTGGAAGTTCAAAGTAACGATGCGCGCCATTGTACCCGACTCTGCAGCCAGCGTTAAGACGCGCTACAGCGAAAAGAAAACGGCTTCCTTGCGAAGCCGTTTGTACGATTAAATTTTCGGGGTTTGCGTCGTGACACCGTGGTTTTGACCGCGATGACGCAGCAAGTGATCCAGCAACACAATCGCCAGCATGGCTTCAGCAATCGGCACTGCGCGAATGCCAACACAAGGGTCATGGCGGCCTTTGGTAATCAGCTCTGTCGACTCCCCTTGCTTGGTGATGGTTTCACCCGGTACGGTAATGCTCGACGTTGGTTTGAGCGCGATATTCGCGACAATGTCTTGCCCAGTCGAGATACCGCCTAAGATGCCACCAGCATGATTGCTACCAAAACCGCTTGGCGTGAGAGTATCACGATGCTGGCTGCCTTTTTGGCTTACCACATCAAAACCATCGCCGATTTCGACGCCTTTCACCGCGTTGATGCTCATCAGTGCATGCGCAATGTCGGCGTCTAGGCGATCAAATACTGGCTCGCCAAGTCCAACGGGTACGCCAGTGGCGACCACTTGCAATTTGGCACCGATAGAGTCGCCCTGTTTTTTCAAATCTCGGATCAATTGATCGAGCTGCTCGACCTTACCCACATCCGGGCAGAAAAATGGGTTGTTCTCGATCTCATCCCAATCGACTTTCTCAATGGCGACATCGCCCATCTGCGATAGGTAAGCGCGAATTTCGACACCAAACTCTTGCTTAAGGTATTTCTTCGCAATCGCGCCCGCCGCTACGCGCATCGCTGTTTCACGAGCAGACGAACGGCCGCCACCTCGATAATCACGCACTCCATACTTTTGATGGTAGGTGTAGTCAGCATGACCGGGACGGAACTTGTCTTTGATCTCTGAGTAGTCTTTTGAGCGTTGGTCGGTATTTTCAATCAGCAAACCGATCGAAGTCCCGGTCGTTTTCCCTTCAAACACACCGGAAAGGATTTTTACTTCATCAGGTTCGCGGCGTGCAGTGGTATAGCGAGAAGTGCCTGGACGACGACGGTCGAGATCCGTTTGAATATCTGCTTCTGAGAGGTCTAAACCTGGAGGGCATCCGTCAACGATACATCCTAGTGCGATACCGTGACTTTCTCCGAATGTGGTCACTCGGAAATGTTGTCCGATACTGTTTCCTGCCATTACTTCCTCGTATTATTTCAGCCTTGTCAAATAGGCTTTACACGTCAATTGTTCGTTTTTTCATAGTGTCTTTATTACGGTTTGATGTAAAGCCCCAAGCCAGAACTATTTTTGTTCAGCTTGCCGCGAAAACGCTAGAGAGCAAAACGCCGAGCAAAAGCTCGGCGTTTAGGCGTGCACAGTTGGCAACAAATCAGTCTTTGTACAACTTGAATTCATCGGCGCAAGCGACCAGTTGGTCACGCGTCAACAAGAAGACACCATGTCCGCCGTTTTCGAACTCTAACCAAGTGAATGGGATGTCTGGATATTGCTCCATCATGTGCACCATGGAGTTGCCCACTTCACAAATCAAAATACCCTTATCGGTCAGATAATCGGGGGCATTGGCAAGAATGCGGCGCACCAGCTTGAGACCATCACTACCCGCCGCTAAGCCCAGTTCAGGTTCATGGGTGAACTCTTGCGGCAAGCTGTCCATGTCTTCTTGATCCACATACGGTGGATTCGTGACAATCAAGTTGTAACGCTCTTTCGGTAAATCGCGGAACAGATCCGAGCGAATTGGGAAGACTTGTTGCTCCATGCCGTGATCTTGAACGTTCTGTTCTGCCACTTGCAGCGCGTCGGATGAAATATCAATAGCGTCCACTTCCGCATCTGGGAAGGCGTACGCACAAGCGATGGCAATACAACCACTGCCGGTACACATATCCATAATGCGCGTCGGCTCTTCGATTAGCCAAGGTTCGAACTGAGCTTGAATCAGCTCACCAATCGGAGAGCGTGGCACCAAGACACGTTCATCGACGAAGAATTCCAAACCACAGAACCAGGCACGATTCGTCAGATAGGCGGTAGGCGTGCGCTCATTGATGCGTTTCACCACACGCTCGACGACGCGCAGGCGCTCACTGCTGGTCAAACGAGAGTTGAGAACATGGGGAGGCACATCAATCGGCAGATAGAGTGTGGGTAGGATCAACTGAACGGCTTCATCCCAAGCATTGTCAGTGCCGTGACCGTAAAATAGGTGAGCGGCGTTGAAACGGCTGACCGTCCAGCGAATCATATCTTGAAGGGTATGCAGTTCCGATACCGCTTCTTCTACAAAAATCTTATCCAAAATTGCCTCCGAAAAGCGCTACAATACTGCCAATAGCATTAATCATACCTATTGAAATCACCCATGAACAAAAAAGACACCGATATTGATGACGATTTCGCCCTCTTCAGGGATGCAGTACAAGGCGTAAAAAAGTTGCGACAGGATACCATAGTCCAACAGCCAAAAAGAAACACTAAGCAGAAAGAAATCACACGCAGCGCACGTGAAGCGAGCGACTCGGAGTTTTACTTCTCTGACGAGTTTGTACCGCTCCTCAATGAAGAAGGGCCAACACGCTACGCCCGCGACGACGTGTCACAGTATGAGGTGAAGCGACTCCGCCGTGGCGTGTACGTGCCTGATGTCTTTTTGGATATGCACGGCATGACGCAACTGGAGGCCAAGCGTGAACTCGGCGCGATGATTGCCTATTGCATCAAAAATGAAATTGCCTGTGCCTGTGTTCAGCATGGCATCGGCAAACATATCCTGAAGCAAAAAACGCCGCTATGGCTGGCCCAGCACCCTGATGTGATGGCGTTTCACCAAGCACCGCTTGAGTTTGGTGGCGATGGCGCGTTGCTGGTTTTACTCTCGATCCCCGAAAAATAATCGTTACTGGCGCAAATCTGGCGGGATTGGGAGTTCGGACGCCTTGAGCTTCGGCCTTTGACCGCCACGTTTGCGGTACTGCTTGAGCTGGAACACATACGCCAACACTTGAGCCACTGCGGTAAACAGCCCATCTGGGATCTCTTGCTCCAACTCTGTTGAATGATACAGCGCCCGAGCCAATGGCGGAGCGGGGATCACGTAGATATCATGCTCTCGCGCCACTTCTCGAATTTTAAGCGCCATGTGATCGGTCCCTTTCGCGACCACAATCGGCGCGCGATCTTTATCTTGCTTGTACCTGAGCGCCACGGAAAAGTGCTCTGGGTTGGTAACAATCACATCCGCTTGCGGCACTTCTGCCATCATCCGCCGCTGCGCGGCTTCCCGTTGTAGCATCCGAATACGGCCTTTTACCTCAGGTTTACCCTCGGTCTCTTTGTACTCGTCTTTGACCTCTTGCTTCGTCATTTTCAATTGGTTGGCGTGCTGCCAGATTTGGAACGGAATATCGATGGCGACCACCACCAATAGAGAGCAGCTAATCAAGAGCACAAAGTTGAGTAAGATATCGAGCGCATGGAAGATGTTTTGCGGGTAAACGTCCATACTCAGCTGAAACAAATCCTGCTGCGCTGAGTTGATAAGAAAGATCGCCACGCCGGTCACCAGCGCCACTTTGAGAATGGATTTCAGTAGCTCGACCCAGCTTTGCAGACCGAACATGCGCTTAAAACCACTCAGCGGGTTCATTTTTGACCACTTGGGCGTCGCGGCTTCTGCAGAAAAGCTGATGCCACCAACACCCGCTGCGCCAATCAGCGCGGCAACAAACAGCGTCACCAGAATCAGCAATAATGGTAATATCAAACTGCCTAACGACCCGAGGGCGATGTCGAACAGTTTGACTTGATCAAACACTTCCTCACGCGACAAAGTGAACAAGCGGCGCATTACTTGAAACAAGCCACGTGCCAACCCTTCACCAAACCACATTAAAGCAATCGCGCCCACCACAAGGACGGAAACCGACGCCAGTTCTTTAGACCTTGCAACCTGCCCTTTCTCTCGAGCCTGTTGCAAGCGCCTGGGCGTGGCGTCTTCGGTGCGTTCTTGACCGTCGGATTCTGCCATCGCGCTCCCTTAACAATCCAACCGGATGAAGCGGCACACTTGCGCTTCACCTTGTAACCAGAATAGCTCATAGTGGCTATACAGGCCGGCGATAATGTACCAACAGAGCAGCAACCCCACCATCAGCGCAAAAGCAAAACCGAGCGAGAAGATATTCAACTGCGGCGCCGCACGCGTCATAACACCAAACGACAGGTTGATGGTAAGTAGCGCAATAATGCCAGATAGCGACATACTCAGTGCAACGTTAAACATGATCCCCAGCCAGCTCGCCAACTCTTGAAAATCGGCATTCGTCAGCGACCCTGAGCCTATGGGTAGAGATTGAAAACTCATCACCACCAGCATGATCATCTTTAGGTGGCCATCCGTCGCCAGAAAGAATAGCGTTGCCAAAAACATGAACAGTTGACCGAGCAGCGGCGTATTCTGTCCATTGGCAGGGTCTACCATAGACGCAAAACCCAAGCTCGACTGCATACCTAAGATTTGGCCTAGAATGACGAAGGTTTGAATCATAAATTGGGTGACGGTACCCATCGCCACGCCGATGATGATCTGCTCAAGTAACGTCATAAAGCCGGCGAATGAGAGTAGCTCTATGTTATCGGGGACGGCGGGAATAGCGGGCATAACGGCAAAGGTGATGGCTAAGCCCAAATAGAGTCGCACGCGAGTGGAGACAAACCGCGCGCCGGTGACCGACATCACCATCAACATGGCAGCAATACGCGTGTAGGGCCAAAAGTAGTTGGCAATCCAGTCGAGGACGACGCTAGCGGGATATTCCATACCCGCTCCTAGTAGAGAACCTGAGGTAGTCGCTCAACCATGGCAAAGAAATACTCCATGAGCATTTGTGTCATCCAGTGAGCAAACAGCATTAACGCTAGCAATGTGACAATCAAACGTGGCAAGAAACTCAACGTTTGTTCGTTAATCGACGTTGCGGCTTGGAAAATCGCCACCACAAGACCAATCAGCAAGCTTGGGATAATGATGGCGCACACCATAATGAGCACCATCCACAGTGCGCCGCGAAACATTTCGACAAAAACCTCTGGCGTCATGGTCTCCTCCCGCTACAACGCAAAACTGCCGGCCAAGGTCGACAAAATCAGGTTCCAACCATCCACCAGCACAAACAGCATCAGTTTGAATGGTAGCGAGACGATCATGGGTGAGAGCATCATCATACCCATGGCCATTAAGACAGAAGCGACCACTAGGTCAATGATGAGGAAAGGCAAAAAGAGCATAAAGCCGATTTGAAACGCCGTCTTGAGCTCAGAAGTAATGAACGCCGGGATCAGCACCGCCATCGACACCTCTTCTGGAGCGGTTGCGTCGGAGCCCGAAATGTTGACAAAGGTTTCCAGATCTTTAACACGCGTCTGTTTGAGCATGAAATCTTTCATTGGCACTTGCGCCAAATCGAACGCGTCACGTGCCGTGATTTGTTCATTGATGTAGGGTTGAATCGCGTCGTCGTTAATTTTACTCAGTACTGGCGACATGATGAAAAAAGTAAGAAAGATAGCAATGCCAATGATCACTTGGTTCGACGGCGTCTGCTGCAAACCCATCGCTTGACGCAAAATAGACATCACCACAACGATGCGGGTAAATGAGGTCATCAAAATGACCATGGCGGGCAAAAAGCCCAGCATGGTCATCAAAGCGAGAATCTGTAGATTGACGGAATAGTCTTCTGTGCCGTCAGGGTTGGTGGTCATGGTAAAGGCAGGGATACCGCCGCCACCGCCGGTCAAGCTACCGGTCGACAACGTTTGTGCGCTGCTACCGGAAGCGCCTTGTTCACGCTCCATCGCCGAGACAGTCACAGACGATGCGCCCGCCGCATTACTCGGTACCGATGTCGCTAACTCCTCCTGTGCGACCACCGCCGTAGAGAGAAGAGACCATAGCAAGGTCATCCAGACCCAAAAAGTTCGACTACGATTTATCATTCTTTTTCAATAGCTGAGTCAGTTGGCTTGCAAACGGACTGGTGGCTAACTCCTCCTGAGAAAGTGGCTTATCCAACTTCGCAATCAACTGGATAGACTGCGCCGTCACGCCGACTAAGAACTGCTCTTCTCCGGCTTGAACAATCACGATACGCTCTTTAGTGCCCACCGCGATTTGGCGTACCACACTCAACCCCGGCTGATTGCCAATAGCGGGAACGCGCATTCGCTTGAGTAGCCAAGCCAAAAACAAAATAAAAGCGACAACGAACAACAGCGACCCAAAGGTGGTCGCTATGTCTAACTGGCTATCGGTTGCAGGCCCCATGGCTTAACGAAGCTTCTTAATACGCTCAGTTTGGCTGATAACGTCAGTCAAACGGATACCGAACTTGTCATTGACCACCACCACTTCACCGTGGGCAATCAAGGTGCCGTTGACCAATACATCGAGTGACTCCCCGGCCAAGCGCTCAAGTTCGACCACTGAACCTTGGTTGAGTTGCAGTAGGTTACGAATGCTGATCTGCGAGCGGCCCACTTCCATAGAGATGGTAACCGGAATGTCCAAGATGGTATCGAGCTTACGGCGCTCGTCATCGGAAATGGGTGAGGAGGTATCTTCTAACTCATCCAGTTGCGCTGACATCACTTCATCCACATCGATCTCTGGCGCGTTGGGATCTTCTCCTAGGGCTGCCGCCCATTCGTCCGCCAGTTTCTGATCGTCACTTGGTTCCATACCTAATTCCTACTCTTCAATTAATCTTCAATGTCGCCTTCGTCATCTTCTAACTCGGAGATAACATCTTTGCCCAAGAAGGCAATATCGGTTTTCACTACATCGGGACGCTTAATTTTTTCCGATATTTGTACCGCAAGGTTTTCCCCTGAACGGCCCATTTTGACCCGATAGGTCGGTAACTCTTCCACAAACATGGTGGCGTGCTCTGGCATATGGATCGGGATAATATCGCCAGGACGCAGCTCCATTAGGTCGCGTAGGGAAATATCTTGCTCGAGCAAGTTAACGCGAAAGTTCACTGGGACATCCATGATCTCTTCGCGTAGCGCCGTACTCCAGCGCACGTCAGTTTCCATCTTATCCGATTGAACACCGGCATCGAGTAGCTCACGGATCGGCTCTACCATTGAGTATGGCATCACGACATGGAAATCGCCGCCCCCGCCATCCACTTCGATATGAAACGAGCTCACAACGATCACTTCCGTCGGGCTGACAATGTTCGCCATGCTTGGGTTCACTTCGGAGTCGAGATACTCAAACTCGACCCCCATCACAGGCGACCATGCTTCTTTATAATCTTCAAAGACGATTTTGAGCAACAATTGAACAATTCGACGCTCGGTCGGGGTAAATTCACGCCCTTCAATCCGCGCGTGAAAACGGCCATCACCGCCAAAGAAGTTCTCCACCAAAATGAACACTAAGCGTGCCTCCATGGTGATCAGCGCCGTACCTTTTAGAGGTCGAAAGCGCACCATGTTGAGACTGGTCGGTACGTAAAGTGTATTTTGATACTCGCCGAACTTCATCATCTGCACGCCGTTGATCGAGACTTCGGCGGTTTTACGCAGCATGTTGAACAGGCTGATACGCATATGACGAGCAAAGCGTTCGTTAATCAGCTCGAGGGTTGGCATCCGACCACGAACAATGCGGTCTTGAGAGGAAAAGTCAAAATCGACGGCGCTCGCGTCTTGCTCGTTACTCTCTTCTTCTATCTCATCGACGTCATCGACGCCGTGAAGCAGCGCATCGATCTCATCTTGGCTTAATAGATCAGTCACGCGTCACCTATTGCATTACAAAATCAGTAAATAGCACACGCTCAATCACAGGCTGACCCACAGCTCTGGTCAAACTGGCCTTGATGTCATCCGTCGCTTTGTCGCGCAACTCCACGCGTCCGTTGACGCTGCGTAGTTGGTCCACCGTTGCCGAAGCAAACGTGCTCAGCAGGGAACTCTCGATCAGTGGCGAGTGATAGCGGGCCAGGTTTTCATTTTCGCTGCCACGCACCATCAACTGCACTTTGATCTGTACCATGCGGTCACGTTTATCGCCCGTCACGTTAAACAAAAACGGCTGAGGAATATTGACATAAGAGACAGGCTCGGCGGGCGTCACCACTTGCTGTTGCGTTGCAGCCTGTTCACCCGAGGGCTCATCTGACCCCATCAAAAAGAACGCGGCACCACCACCGCCAAGCAGCAAGACAACAACAACGGCCACTATGATCAGTAATTTGCCTTTCCCTTTGGGAGCTTCTGCGGTGATATCTTCGTCTGCCATAACTTAACGGTCTCTAAATCCTAGTTTTTCTAACAGTTTAAGCGTAATAACTGATTCCATCACGCTTTGTTGCTACATTCAAATCAAGATTGGTGTCTGGTTCAAGGTTTTCTTCACCGCCAAAGGCGTGATTGCTGCTCCCTTGACCATTTCCTTGCCCACTGCCTGTTGCATAGCGTCCTTGCTGCTGGCCAGAGGCCTGTTGCTGAACGGAGGTGTCTCCCAGCTGAACCCCTTGCTGAGCGAGCATTTCACGCAGTCTTGGCATCGATTGCTCGATAATATCGCGCGCGCCTTGGTTGGCGACGGTAAAGTGGACTGTGGCGCCGTCACCATTCATGTTCATGCGAATTTGCAAGCGGCCTAGCTCAGGGGGATCAAGGCGAATGTCGATGTTTTTCAAGTTTTTCGACATCATCATCTGTACGCGCTCTGCCACTTGATCCGCGGCTACATCACGGCTGAGCTGCAAAGGAACTTGCGCAGGATTGGCTTGCTCCGCACGCATGCCATTAGGTTGAGTGCCAAGCTGCTGCCCACTCGCGGCAGCCAACTGCTGAGCAAAATGCTCGACCGATGCCGCCTCTTTGCTCTCCCCACTTTGGGCGGCGCCCATCGCGACTTTCGCTCCCAACGCCGATTTTAACAGTGCCTGCTCTTGCAGTGCCGGGTTCGCTGCCACATTCGGCATCGCGCTGGCGCTTAGGTCGGTGGGTATGGGCGATGTGGGAATCGCTTGCGCGGCAGCGTTAGGAATAGGCGAAGTGGCAGCCTGTTGCAGCGGCGTAGGTGTCACTGACTGCGTTTGATGCATCGCTTGTTGTACTGAGTGCGCGAGCATCGCTTGCTGAGATTTCACTTGCGGATCTCGGGCCAGATTGACCTCCTCTTTGACCACCGCCTCACCTTGTACGGCCCATGGAATGGCTGTTGCTTGCGTTGGCGTTTCGGTATCCGTAAGAGTATCGGCCGATACGGTTTGGGGCTCTGCAGTCAAGGAGGCTGCAGAGACATTGGCCGCTTGCTCTGCTCTGTTCGTATCAACGCCAGCTTCGCTTAATTCCGTGCCTACCGTCATGGCGCTGACATTCAGTGCGTTTGGCGCTGCGGTCGCATCGGCTTGATGTTGCTCGGTGTTGAAACCGTGTTGAGTCGACTTATCTACAGGCAGTGCATCGGTTGGTGTGGGTTCTTGTCCCGCTTTTGCCGCCACACTCGCGGTCACTGCAGCGGCAACCTGAGGCGAAGCACCATCTTGTTCGCTATCCACAAGTGGAGACTCCACATTAAGGTACTTTTTCGCCGATTCCGCTTTCGCCTGCTCAGATACCTCGCTTACAGCAAGCGATTCGCCATCGCTGCCAGTAGCCGAGGCCGAAGACGCGGCGGCTTGCACTGCATTTGCATCTTGACCTTCATCTCTCGCCTGGCTATTTGCGTGCAGGGTTTCGCCGTGCACTCTCACCGTTTCACTCTCATTTGAGCGCACAAAGGATTCTGGTTGGGTCTTTTCATCGCCTTGAGCGGAGATGGCGGCGGCTTGAACAGACACTTGCCCTTCAGCAGACACTTTAGGCGTATCCGTTGCAGGATCGAGCTTGGCGGCATTGGCTTCATGAGGCAAGTTCTTGCCGTCTTTTGCCTTGAGGGCACGATTAGATTCATCCAGACGCTGCAATACTTGGTCATTGTCGGACACAATTTTCGCCGCTTGGTCTTTCGGTAGGGAGGCGTCGCTATCATCCGTCGCAGCCAACACCTTAGCTGAGGCTGCGCGATCGCTTTCGCCTTTTGCACCGTCGGCTTTCGAACTTACCGATTCGGCCTCGAGTAACTCGTCGGTAGATTGATTGGCGGTCGATGTCGACTTATCGCCGTTAGACGTTGACTTAGACGCCTCACTCGCGCTTGCTTGCTCTGTGGGGGCTTTTTCTGCGGGTGCTTTCTCTACAGGGACTTTGCCTTGCGCTTTTACCCCATCACCTGAGCCGTCGCCTTTTCCGCCTTCACCTTTAATCAGCGCAGCGAGTTTAGAAAAAAAGCCTTCTCCACTGTTTTTCTCAGTGCTGGCCTCACCCGTGCTTGGCGCGACCTTAGCGGCTTTTCCGCTGTCAGAAACAGACGATAAATTGATATTCATAGTTGAGCTACTCACAGTTAATCATCTCGAAACAGCGCAGAGACGGAACAGGGGTTAGCTAGGATATCAGCAAAAATCACGCCATAGTTGGAAGCTAATACGAAGTTTTTACGATGATAATGAGCGATCAGTTCGGCTTCCGCCGTGAATATTGCAAGGTGGCAAACTCATCCATCAGCTTTTGCTCGCGATGCTCTTGTTCACGCGCTTTTTCACTGCGTTTTTTCTCCATCAGCCATTCATACGAACGTCGCTGTTTGCGACGCTCCAGCCAGTGCTGCTCACAGCTTTCTACCTGACTCTTAAAATGGTGCTCGGCTTTCTGCTGTTTGGCGAGGGTCTCATCGAGCGTGGTTAAAAAGCGGTTTAAGTGGGTATATTGGCTAGCCGTTAACCCTTGCTGACCTCGTTCAACCAGTTGCTGGCAGTAATCTAGGCGGTATTGCTCAATCTGTTTGAGCTGTCGGTAATAGCCTTCTAGCTCACCGCGAGCCTGTGTAAGCGCCATGACCGCCTGATTTTCCTGTTCTTTCGCCTGCTCTAGCAAGAATGCCAACGCGTTATCCATCGACTATCACTCCCCTTGCAGCAAGTTCTTGAGCATATTTACGCACATATCGTACGGCACGCTCTCTTTCATTCCTTGCTGTAGATAACCATCGAGTTTCGGCTTGATAGTAAACGCGCCATCAATCGCTGCATCGGTACCCGGTTTGTAAGCACCAATAGAGACCAGATCTTGATTCTTGCGACAAATCGAGAGGATTTGTCTCACCGCTTTGGACATCAAAATATGCTCATCGGTGGTGATCTGTGGCATGACACGACTGACCGATTTTTCGACATCAATCGCTGGATAATGACCCGCATCGGCCATTTCTCGCGAGAGCACAACGTGACCATCGAGAATGGCTCGCGATGCGTCTGCTATCGGGTCCTGCAGGTCATCCCCTTCGGTCAGTACGGTAAAAAATGCGGTAATGGAGCCCTGATCGGGGCCACCGTTACCGGCTCGCTCTACCAAAGCGGGTAATTTGGCAAAGACCGAAGGCGGGTAACCTTTGGTTGCCGGCGGTTCGCCAACCGATAGCGCAATTTCACGTTGCGCTTGAGCAAAACGGGTTAAGGAATCCATTAAAAGCAGCACATCGAGCCCTTGATCGCGAAAATATTCCGCAATGGTCAGGGCGGTCTGGCACCCTTTCAAACGCATCAACGGCGAGGCATCGGCGGGCGCTGCGACCACCACAGAGCGCTGGCGACCATCCACACCCAAAATTTCTTCGATAAACTCTTTCACTTCTCGGCCACGTTCACCGATCAAGCCGACCACCACCACTTGCGCAGTTGTGCCTCGAGTCATCATACCGAGTGTCACCGATTTACCGACACCAGAACCGGCGAACAGACCAATACGTTGGCCTTTGCCCACTGTCAATAAGCCGTTGATCGCTTTAATGCCGACATCCAGCGGCTCCGTGATCGGTTTACGTGCCAGCGGATTAATCGGTTCCACATTAAACGAGGCTTTTTTCTCGGTATAAATCGGGCCAAGACCATCGAGTGGGTTGCCTACGCCGTCAATCACTCGACCAAGAAGCTCCATACCAACAGGCAGGCCTGCATCACTGGTCAGCGGCGTCACTTTCGCCCCGGGCAGCACGCCGGTGATCTGCTCACTCGGCATCAAAAAAAGGTTGTCGCCAGAAAAGCCGACTACTTCGGCTTCCATTTCACCGTGCATGGTTTCCACGGTACACAAACTGCCAATCGGAGCCCGGCACCCGGTCGCTTCGAGCGTTAATCCCACCACGCGAATCAACTTACCGGACGCCACTGGGCGACACGTTAACCCGTGGGTTTTGTACTGGCCAAGACGCTGAGCGAGCTCGAGCATCACTCACCACCTTGATGGCGATTGACACCACAAAAGCTTTGGATCACGCTGCGAATCCTATCTTCAAGGCGATAGTTGACACTCGACTCCCCCGCTTCAATTTGAACATCGCCCCGATTGAGAGCAGGCTCACTCATCAAGTTCCAATTACGCAGGTTCAATTCGTCTTCGCCATAGGCAGAACGGATAATAGCGACATCGTCGGGGTGAAGTTTTAAGGTAATCGCGTGACCGGAAATAGGCAGAGATTCCACCGACTGTTTGATGGTGTCTAGAATGACTTGAGGATTGGTTTGAACTTCGACATGCACCACCTCTTTCACCAAGATGAGGACCATATCGACCAACTGTTTTTCCACTTGGGCGTTCATCAGTTCAAGCGGCTGAGCGAATTGGTTGGCTAAGTTGATGAAGGTATCGACTTGTTCTTTGATAAAGGCTTCGCCTGCCGTGACACCTTCTTGACGGCCCGCTTCGAGCCCTTCTTGATGGCCTTCCGCTAAGCCTTGCTCTTTGCCTTTCTCATAGCCTTGCTTGAAACCGGCTTCTTGACCTTGCAGCAATCCATCTTGATACGCCTGCTGCTTGATGTGCTCAATTTGCTCATCGGTCAGCTCAACGGGCGCCTCTTCTTCAGGTTCGGTGGGCAAAGGCATCCAGCTCGGATCGTAATTCAGCGCCGTTTCTTTGGCTTGCTGGTGAGTGTGTGACGTGTAGTCAGGCATGCCCCAGCGCTCCGCTTTTTGGACCACCACTTCTTCATCATCCAATCGTAAAAAACCGCGCTTTCTTTCTCCGGCCATAACACTTTTACTCACTGAGGTACTGATCGTTCACTGAATTACTGATCGCTCTTCGCGTTGATTTGCGTTGCGGTCATCACTCGGTTGAGCGGTGATGACCCAAACCATTACAAGAACTCGTCTGCGCCGCCGCCAAGCATAATTTCGCCCGCATCGGCCATGCGACGCGCAATCGCCAAGACTTCTTTTTGAGCGGTTTCCACATCCGACACCTTGATCGGAGGCATGGCTTCAAGATCATCACGCATCATCTCAGCTGCACGCTTAGACATGTTCTTGAAGATCTTCTCGCGCAATGCGTCATCGGCACCTTTGAGTGCACGCTGCAACGCATCTTGCGGAACATCACGCAGCAATTTTTGGATACCTTGGTCGTCGACCTCGATCAAGTTCTCGAACACGAACATCAAATCTTGGATCTGTGTCGCCATATCTTCGTCTTGATCGCGCATCTGCTCCATCAAGACGCCTTCGATGTTGTTGTCCATGTAGTTCATGATTTCGGCTGCGGCTTTCAAGCCACCAATCTTGGCGGCTTGCGCCCCTGCTTGACCCGCAAACTGCTTCTCCATGATTTCGTTTAGCTCGGCCAATGCTGAAGGCTGGACTTCCTCGAGGTTCGCAATACGCATCATCAGGTCGAGACGATCGCGCTCGGCAAACTGAGACAAAATCTCCGCCGATTGATCGGGCTCTAGGTAGGACAAGACAATGGTTTGAATCTGCGGGTGTTCGTTGACGATGATGCTGGCCACTTGACGTGGGTCCATCCACTTGAGGGAATCAAGGCCTTTCGAGCCCGTACCCAGCAGGATTTGGTCAACCAAGTTATTCGCTTTGTCTTCACCGAGCGCCGCCACTAGGGCATTACGCATGAAGTCTTCGCTACCCATACCAATGTTGGTGTATTTTTGGATATCTTCAAGAAAAGCGCGGTGCACCGCCCCAACTTTGTCTTGGCTTAAATCCGACGCGCGCGCCATAGCGCTACCCACGCGTTGTACTTGTTTGGGCTCTAAGTGGCGAATAATGCCTGCTGCGTCCTCTTCATTGAGACTCAACAATAGAATCGCCGCGCGCTCCTCACCCGGTATTGATTCAATATCCACGGTGTTTTCTGATTCTTCACCGCCCCCCTGTGGGACCATTTCGTTAGGCATTTTGCATCCAGTTCTTCACAACTTGTGCCGCGAGTTCCGGCTCATTCGCAACCAATGCACGAACCGCTTTCAGCACGTCTTCATCTTTGTGTAGATTTGGAAGGTCAATACTTGAGCCAAACTCAAACAGCTCGCCACCTTCTAAATCACTCCCAATTAAGCTTGTTTCACCATCGGCGCCAATCGGTAAGCCATCTGGGCCATACAGTTGTTCATCGTCATCCGATGCTGGGTTGAGCAGTTTCTTCATGGCTGGGCGCACAAGCACCAGTACCACCACAATAATCACGAGCGCACTAGCAAACCAACGTACCCAGTCGTTGAAATTCGGGTGTTCCCATAGTGGCACATCTTGGACGATGTCCATCTCTGGCTCGGCAAATTGCATACTCAGCACATTCAACAAATCACCGCGATTTTCGTTAAAGCCAACAGCGCCGACCAATACTTGTCGAATCGAATTTAAGTCAGCATCCGAGAGCGGCTGGTAGGTCGTCTCACCGGTTTCAGGATTGACCACAGCACGATTTTTTATCGCGACGGCGACCGTTTGGCGATTCACGACACCTGTTTGACGACGCTCATGACTGATGGTGGTATCGAGTTCGAAGTTGCGCGTCGCCTCTTTATGCACAGAACCTTGGCCAAGTAGCGACCCATCTTTCATTTGGGCCACATCTTGAGGAATGGAAGCATCGGCAGGCGGTTGGTTACTCAGTGCGCCTGGCACGCCAGCGACCACATTACCATTGTTGTAATCTTCAAGGGTGTATTCACTGCGCGTTGCGGGTGTATTAGGGTCAAAGCTCTTACGCGTCTGTTCGACCGCACTAAAATCAAGTTGGATATCGACCTGAGCGGTGTAGTTACCAAAGCCTAATATCGGGATCAATACCGAATCAATTTTGTCCCGCAAGGCTTGTTCTTGTTTACGCTCTAGCTCATGCTCTTTGCGTCTTGCCGCAGAGGCTGGATCTTGCGAGCCAGAGCTCAGTAAGCGACCATGCTGATCCGTCACGGTAATGCGGGTCGGCTTCATGCCCGGAACTGCGCTCGCGACCATATCAACAATCGAGTCGACCTCTTCTTGCTTAAGGCTAGTGCCGGTACGCAAAGTCAAAAATACCGACGCTGAGGCCTCTTGATTGTGACGCACAAACACACTTTGCTTAGGCAACGCAAGCAACACACGCGCTTTACGCACTTGAGTCATCTCTTCTATCGCTTTAGAGAGTTGGCGTTCACGGCTGAGCTTAAGACGCTCTTGTTCGAGACGTTGCGAAACCCCAAATCCCATGTCTTGCAGCAAGATCTCATCACCCGCCTGTTTCTCGGTGTTGAGGCCCGCGCGGACCATATTGAGTTTGAGTGAGTTGTAATCGCTCGCAGGCACCAAAATAGTGTTGCCGTCGAGTTTGTAGTCTAGCTTTTGCTGATCAAGGTAATCTAAGACAGGAATCAATTCCTCGGTATCGTACGCTCCGAGTGGGCGCATATCGGGCTCTTTGACCCAAAAAAACAGCATCACAATCAATGCGACACAGATTGAGATCGACAGAACCAGCACCACTTGACGCAGCAGGTCGAGATCGCCCACCGCCATATCAAACTTGGAGCTGCTTTTTTCATCAAGATCGGGGTTTTGACCACCGCTATCGATATCCGTCGATAGCATGGTGCTATCGACATGGTCATCCGCTACGGTTAGGTCTGTGGATTGAGTTGGTTCTGCCACCGTCGATACCTACTATTAAACTGGCATATTCATCAATTCTTTGTACGCTTCAACAAACTTGTTTCGTACTTGGATTGTCGCATCAAAGGCCACGCTCGATTTGTTACGGGCAATCATGACATCAGACAAAGAGACATCTTCATCTCCGCGGTCAAAGCGCATTTGTAAGTTGCTCGAGGTTTTCGAAAGTTGATTGACGTTATTGATGGCATTGTTGAGTAAGTCGCCAAAATCCGCCCCAACCGTATGACCGGTGGCAGCAGGTCTGGTGTTACTTGCTTCAAACATCATGGCTTGCATTTCGCCCTGAAAACCGTCAATTTTCATCCGTACCTCGATTGTCAACTCTTTGACATTTTGTTCTGCTGTTTCTCTGACGCTGCAAACTGCATGCCACGTTTGAATGAGACGAAAAATAGCACGTTAGTTAGGAATATCAATCCCCGCATCACGCATTTTCGCTAACTTGTAGCGCAAGGTACGTGGACTGATACCCAGCTTCTCGGCCATCTCTTTGCGGCGCCCTTGACACTCGGCCATGGTCTCCAAAATGATTGCGTATTCTTGGTCACGAAGCTCGCCTCCCAAGCCACTTCCCCCTGAGAGCTGACGCGATGCCTCCGCTTCAGCAATCGGCTTGACCTCCGGCGCCATCACATGACTCTCTTGAACGACTTGTTGTAAGCCTGACGCGTCATGCCAATCGTGCCCTTCCAACAGAATGTGCTCAGCGTGAATCTGCCCTTGATCGCTAAGAATCAGGGCACGTTGCACCACGTTATCCAATTCACGTACGTTGCCAGGCCAACGGTAAGTCAGCAATTTATGAATCGCACTTTGCTCCAACTGCGGAACCGGCATCCCAAGTTTTGAACAGTGACGCTGCATCAAGTGATTAGCGAGCGGTTCAATATCCCCCGGTCGGTCACACAGTGCTGGCCAAGTAATCGGAAAGACATTGAGGCGGTAGTACAAATCTTCGCGAAAATGCCCTTCTTGGACGTATTGCTTAAGATCGCGGTTACTGGTCGCCAGTACGCGCACGTCCAGTTTGATGCTTTTGCGACTCCCCAAACGTTCCACTTCTCGCTCTTGCAAAACACGCAGCAGTTTGGCTTGTAGGCTCAAGTCCATCTCACTGATTTCGTCGAGTAAAATCGTACCGCCTTGCGCTTGCTCAAACTTACCCGGACACGCTTGAACGGCGCCCGTAAAGGCCCCTTTCTCATAACCAAATAAGGTAGCTTCAAGCATATTATCTGGGATCGCGGCGCAGTTAATCGCGACAAAAGGGCCCTCTTTGCGCAATGACGCATTGTGTATGTAGCGAGACATAACCTCTTTGCCCGAACCGCTTGGGCCAAGCACCATCACGCTCGCATCGGTTTTCGCCACTCTATCGGCCAACGCCAGCAGCTTAAGGCTTTTTTGGTCTGCGACTACAGCGTCGCCATTGTCATCCGATTTGATCGGCGCGTATCGGCTGACCATATTAAGTAGGACTTCTGGAGCAAAAGGTTTTGCCATGTAGTCAATGGCGCCCTCTTTCATCGCTGACACGGCATCTTCGATATTGGCGTAGGCCGTCATCAATAGCACCGGCAAGTTAGGCCAGTGCTGCTTGATGTTTCTTAGCAAGGCGAGACCGCCCATGCCTGCCATTTGCACATCAGAAACAACGATATCCACCTCTTGGCTTTTTAGCTTAACCAACGCGTCTTCGGCGCTGTCCGCTTCAAGCCATTCGTACCCCGCCAGCGCTAACGTATCGACCAACGCTTCGCGTAGACCTTCATCGTCTTCAACGATCAGTACTTTGCTTTGAGCCATTGTTATTCTCCAGTGCTTAGATCTTGATTGGGTTCCACGTTGCGCTGCAACGGAATACACATGGTGAAGCATGCGCCATCACCCGGTTCTGATATGAGCTCTAAACGCCCATCGTGCGCTCGACACACCATCTGTACCACCGCAAGGCCAAGCCCAGTACCTTGGGAGCGTGTGGTGAAAAAGGGCTCCATGATTTTGCTTTGCAGCTCAGGGGGTACCCCTGGGCCACTGTCTTGAACCGAGATTTTCAGTTCACCCTTCACGGGCCTAAAAAAGACGTCGAGTTGAGACTCTTTGCCTGCAATTTGGATCGCATTCATCACCAAGTTACTCAAGGCTGACGCTAACGCATTGGCATTGCCGAGCAGTAAGGTCTCTTCTTGCTCTACTTCTAAATGATAGTCTATCTGATTGTTCTTTAACGCGGTCTCCACCATGGGGGAGAACTCATCCACTAACTCGCCAATGCAAAAAGGTTTAACGACTTTGTTGTCGCCGCCTTTGGCAAACAGCAACATGTCGTTGACCTGCTTTTCCAAGTCATGCAATCGATCCATTAATTTGGATTGAAAGCGGTCTTTCGTTGCAGGAGGCAGGTTCTGCGCCGCTAAATTAGAGGCGTACAACATGGCACTCGATAAAGGTGTTCTCACCTGATGGGCCAGCGACGCCACCATACGTCCGAGCGAAGAGAGTCTCTGTAAATCACTGATACGCGACTGCAGCAAACGCGTCTCGGTAAGGTCAGTGATGAGAATCAATTGCCCCGTCGCCGAGGCGGAAATCGCCAGTCGGACTTTGCGCCCATTGCGCAAAGAAATTTCATGGCCATCGTCTTCACGCGGCGCAAACGCGTGCTGAATCACTTCAAACCAACGCGACCCCACCAGCGGGACTTCAAGTAATTTTTGCGCTTCAGGGTTGGCTTCTCGTACAACACCTTGTGTATCGAGCAAAATGACACCTGCGGGCATCACATCCAACACTTGCTGATAACGTGCTACTTGCTCTTCTAGCGTGCCCAATGGCATCGCGGGTTCTGTCGGTGGGTTTGAGGTCATGTCGACATTCTTATCGTAAATACAACAATAGCCTGAAATGCAAATTGCATACCAGGCTATTTTATATGTTTTTCAAAGACTTACAAAAGTCGATTATTTGACAGTTGAGTTTTTGTCGCTTTAGCGCTGCAAATTATATTTGCGCATTTTCTCAACTAAGGTGGTGCGTCGCATGCCTAGCATATCCGCTGCGCGTGCCACAACACCACTTTGCGCTTCAAGGGCTTGATTGATCATGTTGACCTCAAGCTCTGCGAGCATCTCTTTAAGATTGACGCCTTCGGGCGGCAGATCTTGCGGCGCGTTATCAAACTCTTGAAATGGGTCGCTCCCTTCGAAGCTAAAGTCTTCAGAGAAAATATCATGCAAGGCATCACGCTCCTGCTCTTCAACCGACTCCGTGGAGTGGTACTCTGGTTGAAACTCAGGAATGTCACTATAACGATACTTGGTGGGTAAGTGGTTAACGTCAACCAAACTGTTGGGATAGAGGATAATCATACGCTCTACCAAGTTCGCGAGCTCGCGGACATTGCCAGGCCACTCATGTTCCATCAATGAATTGATAGAACGAGGCGTGAAGCAAATAGGCTGCGATCCTTCCGATTCCATTCGCGTCATCAACTCTTGCAATAGCAACGGAATGTCTTCTTTACGATCACGCAGAGCGGGCATTTCGATTGGAAAAACGTTGAGACGATAGTAGAGGTCTTCGCGGAAAGATTGATCCACAATCATATTATCAAGATTCCGGTGAGTAGCGGCAATCACTCGTACGTTGACACGAATCGTGGTGTTGCCACCAACACGTTCAAATGTGCGCTCTTGCAAAACCCGCAACAGTTTAACCTGCATCGGCATCGGCATATCGCCGATTTCATCCAAAAAGAGTGTACCGCCTTCTGCCAGTTCAAAGCGCCCTTTTCTTGAAGTGATCGCGCCGGTAAACGCGCCCTTTTCATGACCAAACAGTTCGCTTTCCAGCAGGTCCGGTGGAATAGCACCGCAGTTGATCGGCACAAAAGGCCCATTGCGTCGCGCTGAGTGGTAATGAATATTGCGTGCCACCACTTCTTTACCTGTACCGGACTCACCCAGAATCAACACATTCGCTTCCGTGCCAGACACTTGCTCGATTAGGTGACGCACTTCCTTAATGCCCATGCTCTGGCCAACCAGACTTCGGAACAAGGTGTTTTTTCGAGTCGATGCAGAGACATTCACACCTTTGCGGCCTAGAAAGTCTTTGCAGTGACGTAAGGCTTCACTGAGTTGCGGGTAATTTAATGGGTATTCGAGATCGCCAACATAATTGGTCAGCTCATCGACGGGATAAGAATGCGTACCGGCTATCAGTAAAGGGATATGGTTGGCAGAGGCCAGTTTTTCACTCAGGCTTGCAGGCAGTGAGTCTCCAATCAGGGAACCGACGATACAGCCGCCCCACAAACCAGACCAATTGGGCTCTTCTAATTGGCGAGAAGAGATGGCCTCACACTGTTCTCCTACAAACTCCAATATGTTACTCAGATTGATTCGCGCCTGCGCGTCATCCTCAATCACGAGAATTTTTGCTAAACCTTGCATAGGTGAGAATATTTGCCTTTTATCAGAAACGTTGTGGCTGTTTTATCTGTTCTAACGTCTTTCAATTACAGTGTAGGTGTAACGACAGAGAATGTATAAACTTCTACAACAAAAATAAGCCACTAGGCTACGTAGTGACTTATATTCTATGTGATAAATAGCAAAAGGCAACCGAGCAATAACTCGGTGTGATGTTAAGCCAAAAGCGCGTTAATGAAAGGCTTTCGACTTAACATTTCTTGACCGAAGTGCGGGTTAAATGCCCACTTCTGCTGCGGTAAGGTTATGAAACTCAGTGGGTATTTGATCCCATGCTGATTTGATTTCACGGATAATCTCAATCACATCGTCAATAGGCTGCGGTTCATTTTTATGATTCGCTTCCGTGATCTGAGTGATCATAAACTCATAGAGTTGATCGAGATTCTGTGCAATGTCACCGCCATCATCCATCGATAAGCAGCTGCGTAAGCTGATGATGATGTCTAACGCTTTACCCAAACGCTCTCCCTTCACTGGAACATTGCCAGCTTGCATTGCTGCTTTCCCTTGAATAAGACGCTCGATAGCTCCAGCCATCAGCATTTGCACTATCTTATGCGGGGAGGCCGCACTGAGCTGGCTATCAACCGATACCTTCTTGTAAGCCTGTAAAGAACCACGCATAACTATCCTCTTTTATAAAAACTTTTTGTACTGCTGAACCGAGCGTTGACCATGACGATACTGTTTTAGCGCTTGGCCTGCGAGGGCCGTTTTCTGTTGCATCAACTTCACCATGGCCGCAGTGTCATCTATGGCGCGTTGCCAAGCCGGCAATTGCGCTAACTCAGGGCACTGTTTGATCATGCAGAGTAACTTCTGCAATATCTGTTCCCTTGTATCGACTTGGGCGGTGATTTCTTCAGTATTTATGTCATCTATTGAAAGCAGATGGCCAATAGCTTGATCAATATCACACAAAGTGGCCAGTTGCGCCGAAAAATCATCCGCCAAGTGCATTCATCATCCCTGCTAACTGTGATTGCATTTTACCGGTCGCGTCCTGCATCGCCGAAAATTTGGCGTGAGTTCGCTGCTCCAAACTCGCCATGCGGCGATCCAGTGCCGCCTGATCATCTCGAAGACCATAGTTGCGCTCAATCATGCTCTGCTCACGAGTTCGAATCGACCCAGTCGCGCCAGTTAACCCTTGAATGGCATCTTCCACTTTCTTGGCAAACCCTTGATTGCCGCCAAAAAAGGCTTCAAGCTTATTGAAGTTATTGTTGATTTGCCTGTCGAGCATCGCGTAATTAATCTCAAGATTACCCTGACGTGTGGTGGTGATACCAAACTCGGTTAATGTTTTGAGGTCATCCGGCGCAGGCTCAATAGCGGATGAGAAGACTGATTTCAACCTAGCATCGGCATTGCGGACGATACTGTCGCCTGATAATGGACCCGCCATACCTGTACGGGGATCGACTCCAGACAGTTCTTTTGAGACTTGATAGAACTGATTGTAAGCAGCAACGAACTGCTCAATATCTTGGCGTACACCTTCTCGGTCATACTCTATATCGATTTCCGATGCGGGTTTTCCGGGCGTCGTACGACCTTTTAAGGTTAAATCGACCCCTTCAATGGCATTTTCGATAATGTTGTTGTCACTCGACAACTGGGCGACACCATCAAGCATCACTTTGGAGTCTTGGGCTGCTTGGACCTGCGTCATCCCGCGATAAGACTCAAAAGAGCGTTGTGCGTCCTCAAGGGCTTTTTGCGCGGCATCGACACGTTCTAGATATTCGCGCTCTTCTTTCGGTAATTTTGCTCGCTCCAACTCTTTGGCTTGTTCTGCTGTCAATTCGCCAGCATCAACGCGCTGCTGAAGCGCGGCTTTTTCGTCGGCCACCTTCTGCTCAATACGGGCTTGTTCTGCTTCGAGCTTGGCTTGCGCCTCTTTCGGCGTCACGTAGGAGTCTGTCAGTGTGCCTGACGCGGTGTTACTCCATCCAGGGACATCACCGGCTTTCTCGCGCGCTTTGGCATCGAGCTCAGGCTCTGGTTCCCAATAAGAGTCGAGCAAAGTCCCTGAAGCGGTTTCCGTCCAACCTGGAATGCGATCTTCTGGTTTGATGTACTTGTTCGCCTCAACACCCGCGCCGGCCGCCGCTGCTGCTGCACTATCGGACAGCTCATTCCCTGCTGACGCATCTTTGGCAGCGTTAGGGTCGGCTTGAATGGCCGCTTGCTTTGAGGCATCGGCAATTTCCTGATCGACAAGTTTTGCCGCTTCGATGTTTCTTTGCGCGATGTTGTCGGCAACCGCTTGCTCTTCTGGAGTGAGAGGGACAAGCAGTTCTTGCGCCTGAGCACGTGCACGTTCGAGATCTTTCACGCGCTGCTCAAGCGTTTTGTATTCTAGATTTTTAAGTAGATCACCCGGCTGTGCGTCTGCAAGCAGCGATACGCTGTTCTCTTCACCGGATTTATTGGAGGCGACGATAAGACGAGGGCCGTCTACGTCGTTAATGATTGAGGCGCGAACGCCTGGATTGGCTTTATCGTTGTTGATACCACGTACAATATCGACCAGTTTCGAGCCGGATTGAACATCGACATCAAAACTTCGGTTGCCCATCGAAATCTGCAGCTTGCCCGGTCCAAATTTGCCATCTGCTGGCAAAACATCAGACGCAATTTTATGACTTTGGGCAAGCTGCAACACATCGATAGCGTATCGACCAGCGATAGCTTCTGTGGTTGCCGTCGCGGAGACAACAGAGTCATCGGTCGTATCGACCTTTCTTGCTGCAAACGCTTTCTCTGTACGAAAGTTTTGCATCAAGCTTCTCATCGTATCCAGCGACTCTCTGAGTCGCCCATAGGCACTGATACTAGACTCAATTTCGGCTCGCTCATTGTCGATACGTTGCTGCTTAGGCACACGCTCCGAATCAACAATTTTGCTGACCATGGAATTGATGTCCATGCCAGTGTTCATCCCAATAGGGCCAAAACTCATTCAATCACCTCGAAGTACGATCACACCGTTTGGTTTACTAAGCCCGATGAGTATCGAGCCGTTTGTTCCCTTAGGCGCCGCAATATTACCAGCATCTCTTCGTCGGGTATCTGGCGGATAATATCGCCAGTACTCGCTTCGTAAATAGTGACCACATCTCTCCCCGACTCTTCATCCACTCGAAAGGACAACCCTTTGTTGATGGACGAAATGAAATCATTCATCTCCTCGACCAAACGTTGCCTTTCTTGGCTATTGAGCTTTTCACGAGCTTTCGCCGCTTCTATCGCTTGCGTGACAGACTCGGCAGACTGCTTGCTCATTTCATGGGTAGAGGCCTTTTCTTTACTTAAAGAAATGGACTGCGCACCATCATACTTAGAAGCAATTTTAGTGCCACTTTCTGAGCCGTAAGGCTGGATGTTCGATGTGTTAGATGGTATGTCCATAACAATCTCCCTTCCACCTCATAGGTCAGTAGCGCATGCTACTACCAATAAGCTCCTGCGAACCTACCGATTAACCTAATAAGCTAAGAGCTGCCGACGGTGACTGCTTAGCTTGCGCTAGAACCGACGTACTCGCTTGCTGGAGAATTTGCGATTTGGTCATCGCTGTCGTCTCTTTGGCGTAATCTGTATCAAGGATACGGCTACGAGACGCATTGACGTTCTCGTTGATGTTATCCAAGTTACTGATCGCATGACCAAAGCGGTTCTGGAACGCACCAAGCTCCGCGCGCTGGCTGTCCACGCTCTTTAGCGCGCCATCAATCACTGACACTGCCAGTTGCGAGCCCGCAACGGTAGTGACATCGACATCTGCGACAGTTTTATCTTGCGCGGCGCCAAAGCCGATCTCTCCACCAAGACCACCGCCAATGGTGACATCACCAGAGACTTTATTGGTCGCAGCGAACAGTTGCAGTTTGCCATCTTCGCCAACCGACGCTTTCACATCTTCACTTTGACCATTGATGTAAGTGGCCAATTGCTCGATGTCGTCGCCTTCTTTCGCGTTGATGGTCAAGCTTTTCGCCTCACCGTGCACGTCAGTATAGTCTAAAGTCAGGTCGCTCGCCCCTGCACTCACTGTCCAATCGGGTGTTTTACCCGCCGTAGCAATATACGCTTTACCGCCCATGTCTGCTGTATCAGAACGCATGTTGCCCATGGATAACATCACCGCCTCACCGGAACTGGCACCAATCTGGAACGACTGACTGCCATAAGTACCATTGAGCAACTTATTGCCACCAAACGAAGTGGTTTCGGCTATACGATTCAATTCATCGTTCAGCGCCGTGACTTCTTCTTGGATCGCAATTCGCTCTGAGCGCGAGTTCGAACCATTAGACGATTGCAGTGCCAAATCACGCATACGTTGAAGGATGTTGGTGGTTTCATTCATCGCACCTTCAGCCGTCTGAGCAATAGAGATACCGTCATTGGCATTCTTCACCGCCATGTCAAGACCACGACTCTGAGACGTTAAACGGTTTGAGATTTGTAGACCGGCAGCATCATCACGGGCACTGTTGATTTTGTAACCCGATGACAAACGCTCCATGGATTTCTGCATACCATCCGACGCCCCATTGAGGTAGCGCTGAGCGGTCATCGCAGACACGTTCGTGTTTACGTTAATTGCCATATATTGATCTCCTTTGGCATTAGGGGTGATGCGCTGTCGTGTCTCTCACCTCACTTCGGCGCATCTCATTTCTCTCAGTCTTGTAACGGCGAAACAAAAAATACCTTTAGAAAAAAAATGAAGTTTTTTTCTCTTTGCCTCACATCCGTACAATTTCGTGAAACTGATCTAACTACCATGAAAATCCTTGCAAACACCAAACGTAAAAAATCCAGCCGAAGCTGGATTTTTATTCGATAAGCGCGGAGGGCGATTAGCCAAGTAGGCTGAGTGCCGAGTTTGGCGCCTGTTTCGCTTGAGCCAAGATTGAGCTTGACGCTTGAGACAGGATCTGAGATTTGGTTAGTGCTGTTGTCTCTTTCGCGAAGTCAGTGTCTTTGATTCGGCTCTTCGACGCGTTGACGTTTTCGTTGATGTTGTCCAAGTTGTTGATCGCGTGGTTGAAGCGGTTTTGGAACGCACCCAACTCTGCACGGTGACTATCCACATATTTAAGCGCCGCATCAACAATCGCGACAGACTCTTGCGCGCCGCCCACCGTCGTCACGTCAATGGTGTTCACTGTTACGTCTTGACCTGGGCCCATGTTTAGCTCGCCCGCTAGACCACCAGAGAAGCTCACTGCGCCGTCAACTTTGTTGGTACCTGCAAAGATTTGCAGTTGACCATCTTCATCAACCGAGGCTTTTACCATGTCAGTTTGACCGTTGATGTAAGTCGCAAGCTCTTCAATATCATCCCCTTCTTTCGCGGTGATATTGATGGTTTGTGCTTGGCCGTCAGTGTCAGTCAGGTTGATCGTGAGATCATTGGTACCCGCTTGAACAGACCAATCCTTATCTTTACCGTTTTGTGCAACGTAGCTAGTACCGCCCATGCCAACGTTGTCAGAACGCATGTCGTTGAGCGTCAGCATGACGGCTTCACCGTTGTCTGCACCGATTTGGAACGATTTCGTTGCGTAAGTACCGTTAAGCAACTTGTTACCACCAAAAGAGGTTGTTTCCGCGATACGGTTTAGCTCGTCGTTTAGAGCTGTGACTTCTTCTTGAATCGCCACGCGCTCAGATTTTGAGTTCGAGCCATTCGCTGATTGAAGCGATAGGTCACGCATACGTTGCAAGATGTTGGTTGTCTCGTTCATCGCACCTTCAGCAGTTTGCGCGATAGAGATACCGTCGTTCGCGTTACGTACAGCGACATCAAGACCGCGGCTTTGCACATTCAAACGGTTTGAGATCTGTAGACCTGCTGCGTCGTCTTTCGCACTGTTGATTTTAAAACCAGAAGATAGACGCTCCATTGAAGCTTGTTGTGCATTGTTCGCGCTATTTAGGTAACGCTGTGCTGTCATTGCTGCTACGTTAGTATTTACATTCACTGCCATGGTGATTTCTCCAAATTGATTTTCCGATGTATCCGGTTTCCGACGTCTCGGAAAACCAAAGTAGTTCTCTCAAAGTTACTTTTATTAACGGCGTGAGGCGGAAAAGCTTGAGACATTTTTTTTGTTTTTTTCGAAAAAAAGGCAGTTGGGGAGGAAAACGTGATTAACGGGCAATAATCGTTAAAAAATTCATTTTTTCGCTAAAGCTTTATTTCGACCTGTCGATACCTTTCTCTTTTTTGAGATTTTTGTTTTCTCAACAATGACGATTAATTCAACAGCGTTAGCGCCAGATCGGGTTGCTGTTTCGCCTGGGCAAGGATGGAGGTACTCACTTGTTGCAAGATTTGCTGTTTGACCATCTGCGTCGTCTCACGTGCGTAGTCGGTGTCCTTAATGCGGCTGTTCGAGGCGGCAAGGTTTTCGTTGATATTGCCTAGGTTGTTGATCGCATGGTCAAAGCGGTTTTGCATTGCGCCTAATTCTGCTCGATGGCTATCGACGTACTGCAGCGCCGTATCAATCACTGACACCGCTCGTTGCGCGCCGCCGACGTTGGAAATATCCAGATTATCGACCGCCTCGTAGCCCACCAGCCCCAGTTGCAATTCATTGGCTAAGCTGCCCGAGAAAGATAAGGTTCCTGATGTTTCTTTACCGGCGATAAACAGTTGCAGTTGCCCTTCGTCATTCACCGAGGCGGAGACTTTATCCGTTTGCCCATTGATGTAAGTCGCCAGTTGCTCTATGTCATCACCCTGTTTGGCTTTTATTTGAATTTGTTCTTGCTCACCTACGGCGTTGGTGTACTGAATATTGAGCATCGATGCCCCTTGCGAGACCTGCCAATCTGAACCTGCAGATAAGCCAGCGCGGTAGCTAAACCCGCCCATCGCTAGGGTGTCGGTGCGCATGCTTTTTAGTGACACCTGAACCGCCTCCCCTGAGCTAGCACCGATTTGAAACGAAGAGGTTTCAAAGCCACCATTGAGCAATTTTCGCCCACCAAAAGAGGTCGTTTCTGCTATTCGATTCAATTCGTCGTTTAAAGCGCCCATTTCTTCTTGTAGCGCCTGCCTTTCAGCTTGACTGTTCGAGCCATTGGCCGACTGCAAAGAGAGATCGCGCATACGCTGCAAGATGGAGGTCGTCTCTTGCATCGCCCCTTCCGCGGTTTGCATGATTGAAATGCCATCATTGGCATTGCGCATTGCAACATCGAGCCCGCGCATTTGTGACTCAAGACGATTAGAGATTTGTAAACCCGCCGCGTCATCTTTGGCGCTATTGATCCGACTGCCCGAAGAGAGCCGCTCCAACGATTGATTGAGCATCTCTGTCGCGCTACTCAAATATCGCTGCGCCGTCATTGCTGACACGTTGGTGCTTACGGTGATCGCCATGATTTCACTACAAATTCAATTAAAGTCCTACAGGTTATATCGGCCAATCACGCCATTCTTTAATGACAAATATGAAAAAGCCGAAGCTGGATGCTTCGGCTCTCGCGTTTAAGCTTTATGAGGGAGATTATTTGACGCTTACCGCCGTCAACATTGCCTCAGAAGGCGCGAAGAAGTAAGCCCCGGTGACCGCGGTGGTAAAACGCAACAGTTGATCCGTCTTGCCATCTGTCACACCGTACATACTCTCAAGCATCGCTTTGAAATTGTGCAGCGTATTACAGTAAGCAATGAAGAGCAGACCATGCTCACCCGATACTGAACCATACGGTAAGCTGTGACGCACAATTTTCAGTCCTTTCCCCTCTTCTTTGATGTCAACGCGGCCAACATGCGATGCCGCTGGCACGTCATCTAACTCAATAGAATCCGGTTTTGTACGACCGACCACTTTTTCTTGCGCTGACACGTTAAGGCGATTCCATGCAGGTAAATTGTGCACGAAGCGCTGAACCATCACGTAACTACCGCCGGCGAATTCACCTTCAGGGATGATCGCCACTTCATGACGTTGCCCCTCTTTCGGGTTTTCTGTGCCATCGACGAAATCGGTCATATCACGAGAGTCTAGGTAGCGGTAACCGTATGTCTCATCCACAATCTCGACCTCATCGGCCACCTCCGCCATCAGCGTACGCAGAAGGTAAAAATGCAGGTCATGACGCAGTGAGTGACAGTGAATCAGCACATCGACATCACTGCTTGGCGCCACCACACTACCCGTTCCCAAAACAGGGAACGCCATCAATTCACTTGGCATTGGCGCATCGAGCTGCGACCAAAATGCGTGCGTAAACGCAATCGACAAGGTTAACTGTGCGCCCGGTTGCTGCTGATTGAGCTCAGCCACCTTTTGCGGCAGAGCTTGAAGCTTTTCAAGCACCCCTTGCGGATTCTGTTTGATTTTGAGAAGTGTATATTGAGCGAATGGGCCAGCCTCAGGGAGAATGGCACTTTGTGGCGATGACATTGTTATAACCTCACGTATTTATTGTTCTTTATCCCATTACGTTGGGAGATCAGTATCTGTTCAATTCTTCTTTAACGGTGAATGCACGATTTACGTAGATGCCTTTTACGTAGATGACTTGGTTGACTCATTTTCGACGCCAAGCTGAAAACAATCTTTCACACTGCGACTGTTAACTAGATAGATAATGAGCCAAGTCAGCAATAACCCGATACCACCCTGTGTCCAACTGAAGGCACCGTGATGCAAGTATACCTGGTAAGCCCACTGCAACCACTGAGCAACCGCAATGACTAAGGTGAGCGGGCGACCGTAATACAGTAAACGAGTGAGCCAAGTGCGCTCGGGACTGCGCAAACCATAAAGCCACATCAACGCAATCGTCGGCAACCCCATCAGTAACCCAAGATAGAGACCCGTTTGATTAGGGTACACGATAGTCAGTATCTCACTTCCGGACTCTCGACTGGCGCCAGCGACGACGAAGACAATCCAAGCGCGAGCAAGAAAAAACCACCCTAGCCATAGCCATTTTGGCGCTTTTAAAAAACCGTGTTGATCATAGTGTTCGATGGCGTAGCGCACGACGTTATTCATTTTCTAAGACGACTAACCCACACTGTAAAGTAAAAGCCGCCACTTTGCGACCCGCAAGCCCCCACAAGCCAAAGCGGCGTGCTATGATAAGCCTTTGTTTACTTTCTCAATAAAGACAGCCATGAAAACCAGCCCTTCACCTGAAACCAAGCAAGACGCGCTAGCCATCGCAAAAGCGACGCAAAAGCCGGGGCAGACCAAACTTATTGCTCAAGGGATCGAGAAAGGCATCGCATTGTATAAAAAGCAGCAAAAAGAGAAAGCTCGCCAAGCGGATAAGGTTCGTAAGAAAAATCAGAAAGCCAAAACCGCGCCGACACAGGAAGTGGCGCTTTCCCCTGAACCACAATCGGTTCCTTCTCGCTCAAAGACCAACACTTGGCTCCCTTGGGGGCTACTTATCATCAGTTGGATAGGATTTATTGCTTATGTCGTTAGCCAATAAACATCGCACTTTACTTAACTTTTGCGCGCTCACCTTTTGCGGACTTGCATTGGTAGGGTGCGCGTCACCGAGCATGAGCCTCGACCCTGCGGCGCAGCACGTTCATCTTCGCCAAGATGCCACCTTTGATCCTCTGCGATGTCAGTTCCTTGGTGAAGTGACCGGCAGTGAAGGCCATTGGTACAGCTACTGGTTCTTTGCCAACAATGTGATGATCCAAGGTGCAACCAATGACATCAAAAACCGTGCTCACGCACTAGGCGCAAACACGGTGTATATGGTTTCTCCGCAAGATTTCGTGACTTCATTTACACTCATGGGCAACGCCTATTTGTGTCCGTAAACGAGTACCTGGTATGAGCGATGCCCCGAGTGGGTTCCACTCACTGGCTAAGCTTTAAAGCCCAAACTGGCTGCGATGTCTGAGCGGCGCTCAATCACCCACTGGCTGTCAAACGGACCCCAGTCTGAAAGCTGGTAATAGCCGTCATTATGGCGGCGTCCATCTTGAACAAACATCAATTCAATACCGATACCGGGCAACGCTTTGATCACATCTTGTATGGTGCGGCGTGGCCACCCCGTCTGTTCAATCAGCTTGGGGACATTGGGCCTTTCTAAATTTTCAACGAGCAGTGCAAGATATAGGCGTCTTGCAAACACAGGACTCAACTCCATTGATAACCTCCTAAAGATTTCTATGGTCATTATTTCTGTTTTGCCTGGCGATGTGTTGCGTTTGATCAATAACTCGACAATCGAAATTCGTTGCAACACATTTTTTTTGCTCAATGAAATATATCGATCACACTTTTGTCTCGTTGCTCAGTTCCTGCTACGATGCGAAAACAATAAAAACAGTCATAAAAAGGTAAGTCATGACCATCACTATGTACGGAATTCCTAACTGCGATACGATCAAAAAAGCCAAAAAATGGTTGGAACAACAAGGCATTGAGTACCAATTTCATGACTATCGCAAACAAGGCATAGAAACGAACCTCGTCGAGCGCTTTTGCCAACAGCTTGACTGGCAGCAAGTCCTCAACAAACGCGGCACCACATACCGCCAGCTCAGCGATGAGCAAAAAGCCACTTTAGACAAAGAAACGGCCGTGTCGCTGCTCGTTGAGATGCCAGCGATGATCAAACGTCCGATTCTCGATGTCGACGGTACGCTCCACCTTGGTTTCAAAGCAGACCAGTACACAGCGATTTTTTCGTAGAATCCCTCATATTGCATCACCCACATTGTATTGAAATAAATAATTAAGGAACTCAAGGATGACAGATAGCCCAACATTGGCTCTCGCAAAAGATTTAATTAGCCGCCAGTCGGTGACCCCAGAAGATGCCGGCTGCCAAGACGTAATGATTGAACGCTTAAAAGCCTTGGGATTTGACATCGAAGTGATGGTGTTTGAAGACACCACCAACTTCTGGGCAAGACGAGGAACTGATGCGCCGCTGTTTGCCTTTGCAGGCCACACCGACGTCGTGCCTGCGGGTAAGATAGAACAGTGGCAGACGCCCCCTTTTGAGCCAACCATCAAAGATGGCGTCTTATTTGGTCGCGGTGCAGCGGACATGAAAGGCTCACTGGCCAGTATGATTGTAGCGGTGGAGCAGTTTATTACTGAACATCCTGATCATAAGGGGTCGATTGGTTTTTTGATCACCTCAGACGAAGAAGGCCCCTTCATCAATGGCACTGTGCGCGTGGTTGAAACCTTAATGGCACGCAATGAGCACATTGATATGTGTATCGTTGGCGAACCATCCAGCACAGACATCGTTGGCGACGTAGTGAAAAATGGTCGTCGTGGCTCCATCACCGGCGATTTGACTGTTAAAGGTATTCAAGGCCACGTTGCCTACCCGCATCTTGCCAAAAACCCAGTGCATGAGTCGCTGCTCGCCATTCACGAACTGGCCACGACAGAGTGGGACCAAGGGAACGATTATTTCCCACCCACCAGCTTTCAGATCCCCAATGTGCACGCAGGGACCGGAGCTTCTAACGTCGTCCCCGGGGAGTTCAACGTTCAGTTTAACTTGCGTTTTAGTACCGAACTCAATAACGACACCATCGTCAAACGCGTCCACGACACATTAGACAAGCACCAACTCGACTACGATCTGAAATGGACATTCAATGGTGACCCGTTCCTAACCGATACCGGTGCGCTACTTGACGCTGTTGTGGATGCGGTGGATGCGGTCAACCAAACGAAACCGCAACTCCTCACGACGGGCGGCACCTCAGACGGCCGATTTATTGCCCGAATGGGGGGGCAAGTGGTTGAGCTTGGTCCGGTCAACGCAACCATCCACAAAGTGAATGAGTGTGTAAAAGTCGATGATCTTGAAAAGCTGACATTGATGTACCAGAAAACGCTCGAAAATCTGTTGGTGTAGTCATGACGCCCTCGCAACTGACCGGCAAAGCCTCCGATCACCTGGAAGAGGTGTTGGTGGGAGAAAAAGCGTTTCTGGTGCACCCGAACGCCACACACGCCTTGCTGACGTTAAGAAAAGCGGCACTTGAGGCTGGATTTGACCTGTGCGTTGCGAGCGGTTTTCGGGATTATGATCGGCAAAAAGCGATTTGGAATCGAAAAATGAGCGGAGAGGCTGCCGTGCTCGACAGCCACAGCCGTCCGCTCGACGCTCAATCGCTCACCATTGCAGAGCGCATCCATATCATCATGCGCTGGTCAGCGGTGCCAGGCGCGAGCCGCCATCATTGGGGTACGGATTTCGACGTGTATGCACGTAACTTACTTCCTCGGCATACTTCTCTAAAACTGGAACCTTGGGAATATCACACCGGTCACCAGCAACCTTTCTATCTGTGGCTTAGTCACACCCTGCAGGACTACGGTTTTTTCTTCCCCTATCACACCGATCGTGGCGGTGTCGCTCCCGAGCCTTGGCACATCAGTCACCGAGCGACTGCAGATACTTGCCTTAGCCACCTCACCCCAGCCTTGCTGACTGAGCAGTGGCACGATCCCGAGCTACTGGGAAAAGAGTACCTGATCTCAAACGTCGATACGCTGTATACTCAGTTTATCACCAATATTAGCGCGTAGGCTTGCAATGGAACTGTTCACTAACCCTTGGTTTATCATCATTCTGGTCGTCTGTTTTATGGTCGGCAACATCGCGGCACTGCGCTATGTCTCCTACTTGAAACTCAAACCAACTAGCAAAACGCAGCCAACAGACGCAGAGCAAGAGCGACGCAGCGATGAAGCGCTACTCAAAGAGCTACTCGAAGAAAGCGAGGAAAGCACGCCAGAGGGCAGCGACCCAATGACCAATAATAGTGCCACTAGCAACACCACTCACCCGCAGAACAAAGACTAAGCTACCTCCCTAATTCTGAACATCTCCAATTCAGATCATCTCCGATTCAGAGCATTACGCGGAGCCATCTCCGCGTATCAGCCAAGTCGGTTTAGCCCGGCGATCTATTTGATATGATCCCACGACATGTTTGAGACCAATCGGCACTCGTCGCATTTAAAATGAAACACGTCATGAAGCGGCTCGTCTAAGCGCCAGTCGCCACCACACTTGGGGCATAACCTAGCCTGCTCAGTCGCGAGGCTCTCGCCTCCGACGCGATACTGATAGTAGTAAGTGGGGATTTGCGTGATGTACTCAATCCGGCCGCGCAAATCCCAGCCACGCTTAAATAGCACGCTGTCCACGTCACCAATCTCATGCAAGGCCGCATGTTCAGCGCGGCACGCACCGGCCATTTGCAGCTCATCGCACGCTTGCCATTCCGTCTGCCATTTGATCACCGCTTTATGATCGCCATTGAGCGTTGGGCCATTGCGGTATAAAGGGATAGGCAGCAAGGTATC
>NZ_JCBDHE010000046.1:0-12329 GCF_059834225.1 Vibrio sp. R10-SG3-ISO3
TCAAGCTGTGCGCCATGACCATTGGCGAGCAAGAAGGTACCGGTGCCGCTGCTGCGTTGCTGCGCAATGCGGTCAGGATAGGCACTGGCCAGAGCGACCGGGACAAGGGCATCATCTAACGCCGCCAATGGCGCTGTGATGGCGAGCATCTTCGCTAGCGCCGCCGCGCGCGCACTGACCACTTTTTGCTTGCTGTGTTGGCCTTGGCGTAAACGCCAAACGCTGGTGCGAAAATCGAGCGTGTGACGCTCTGGCTCTTCCAGTAACGCCGCTACCCATACGGCGCTTTGCTGCCAGCTCTGCTCGTCGCTGTGGAGTAACATCGCCGCCAGTCTCGGCTCCAATCCAAGTGCACAGGCGCGCTGACCTTGCGCGGTTAATAATGCCTGCTCGTTGAGCAGACCGAGTGATCGTAGCAATAGACGCGCCTGCGCCAACGCGACTTTGGGTGGCGGGGTCAGCCAGGTCAGCTCATCGCTGTCTTGTGTTCCCCACTGCGCCAGCTCCATCGCAAGACCGGAGAGATCGGCATGCTGCATCTCTGGCGCGGGCACATCCGGCTGCTGACTCAGTTGACTTTCACTGTACAGGCGCACGCACAGCCCCGGCTCGATGCGCCCAGCACGACCCGCGCGCTGCTCGGCGGAGGATTTAGCAATGCGGACTTGCTCCAACTTAGTAATGCCTGTGCGGCTATCACACTTGGCAATGCGCTCGACGCCGCTGTCGATGACCAGACGAATGCCTTCAATGGTCAATGAGGTTTCAGCAATGTTGGTCGCCAGAACCACCTTACGTTGCGGCGCCGGTGCGATCGCCGCTTGCTGATCGTTAAAACTGAGCTGACCGTATAGAGGGCAGACGAGGATACCCTCGCCCAAATCTTCAAGACGCTGCGCCACGCGCCGGATAGCGGCAACGCCAGGGAGAAACGCCAGCAACGAACCAGACTCGGTCGCCATCAGGTGGCGGATCTGCTTCGCCATCGCCTCTTCTAGCCCTTGATTCGGCTTAAGGGGCTGGTAGCGATACTCAATCGGGTAGCTGCGCCCGTGCGATTCCACATACGCCGCGTCAGGCATGATGGTTTGCAGCGCTCGCTGGTCGAGCGTCGCCGACATCACCACCAGCTTTAAGTCATCGCGCAGCGCTTGCTGAATCTCAAGGCAGAACGTCAACGCGGTGTCGGCGTGCAAGCTGCGTTCGTGAAACTCATCAAAGATGATCATATCAACGCCGCTCAGCTCAGGATCGGACTGGATCATGCGCGTTAAGATGCCCTCGGTGACGATTTCAAGCTGTGTCGCTTGGCTGACTTTACTCTCACCGCGCATCCGATAGCCGACGGTTTGTCCAACCCGCTCCCCACACTGCTTCGCCAAATAGTGCGCGATATTTCTCACCGCCAAGCGTCTGGGCTCAAGCATGATGATTTTTCCCTGCACAATGCCTGCGTTGAGCAGTTGCAGTGGAAAGTAGGTCGATTTACCGGCACCCGGCGCCGCTTTGAGGATCAGTTGAGCGTGATGCGCGACGCCTGCGAGAAGCTCGGGCATCACGTCTTGAATCGGCAGTTGTGACAATGGAGAAACCTTATGCTCTAATTGAGAGCTCAATTGTACATAAAAACAGTACTGATCCTAACTCTCTCACTCTGTTAAGTCTTAGTTATGAAGTTTTCCCCCTCTTTGCAACGCGCCACACTCATCCAGCGCTATAAACGCTTTCTCGCCGACGTCACCCTGCCCGATGGCAGTGAGCGGACCATTCACTGCGCCAACACAGGAGCAATGACAGGTTGCGCCACGCCGGGTAATCCGGTGTGGTATTCGACCTCAGACAACCCAAAACGCAAGTACCCCAACAGTTGGGAGCTAACTCAAACCGCGCAGCAGCATCGCATCTGTATTAACACCGCGCGCGCCAACGCATTGGCTGTCGAAGCGATTAAAAATGGCACCATCAAAGAGCTGCAAGGCTATGAGCGACTTCAAACTGAGCAGAAGTATGGCAGTGAAAATAGTCGGATTGATATCTTGCTCTCTGCACAATCCAAACCAAACTGCTATATAGAAGTGAAAAGTGTCACCCTGTTGGATGAAACGCAGAATCAGCAAAAGGGACAAGGTTACTTTCCTGACGCCGTGACAACACGTGGTCAAAAGCACCTAAGAGAACTGACCGAGATGGCACAAAGTGGAAGCAGAGCGGTACTTTTATTCACCGTTTTACATTCAGGTATTGAAAAAGTCTCTCCTGCCCACCATATAGACGCCGATTATTCACAATTACTCAAAACAGCAATAGAAAACGGGGTGGAAGTCTTGTGCTACAAGGCCACGCTCAACGAGGATGAGATAGCACTAGTAGAGCCGCTCAATTTTCGGTGCTAGGGGCAAAAAATGATGTCGCCTTCACATTGATTGTAAGTTTCATCTCTAGTATTTGCCTCGGTTGATTCTTTTTGCTATAGATACCCGCCTTAAAATTAACTGCAGAGCGCAGTTGACTAGGTGTTAGTAGGAGATGCTGCATGCCAGAATCAAAGAAAAAAGCGCTAGGCATCCTAGCCATTGCAGGGGTTGAGCCATACCAAGAAAAAGCAGGTGAAGAGTACATGTCACCTGAGCAAATGGCTCATTTTACAAAAATTTTGACAGCTTGGCGTAACCAGCTCAGGGAAGAAGTTGATCGCACTGTGCACCACATGCAGGACGAAGCCGCGAATTTCCCTGATCCCGTTGACCGCGCCTCACAAGAAGAAGAATTTAGTCTAGAACTTCGCAACCGTGACCGTGAGCGTCGCTTGATCAAAAAGATTGAGAAAACGCTAAACAAGATCGAAGAAGATGATTTTGGCTTTTGCGAATCTTGTGGCGTCGAGATTGGCATCCGTCGTCTAGAAGCTCGTCCTACCGCTGACCTTTGTATCGACTGTAAAACGCTTGCAGAGATCAAAGAGAAGCAAATGCAAGGTTAATCCTGCATCACCCGCTGTATCCTAGTCACTTAGGGTATACATTAAGGGAGCATTGGCTCCCTTTTTGGTTTTTATCTATGACGAATATGATTGGCCGTTTTGCTCCCTCCCCCTCAGGCCCGCTCCATTTTGGCTCACTGGTTGCTGCCCTCGGCAGTTACTTTCAAGCCAAAGCGCAGCAAGGGCAGTGGCTGGTACGCATCGAAGACCTTGACCCTCCACGAGAGGTGCCAGGGGCAGCCGATCTCATCCTGAAAACCTTAGAAGCGTATGGCCTGCATTGGGATGGTCAGATCCTTTACCAAAGCCAGCGTTTAGACGTCTATCAAGCGCAAATTGACCATTGGCGACGCAGCGGCGATGCCTATTTGTGTCAGTGCACGCGCAAACAAATCAAAGCGACGGGCGGATTTTACTCGGGCACTTGCCGTGACAAAGCGTTGAACGACGCCACATCGTGCGCAGTCAGGCTCACCATGTCCAAGCCGACGTACCAGTTTGACGACCTCAAACATGGCACCATTGACATCCCACGCGCGCTCGCAGATGAAGATTTTATTATCAAACGTCGCGATGGCTATTTTGCCTATAACCTTGCGGTAGTATTGGATGATATCGAGCAAGGCGTTACTCAAGTGGTGCGCGGCGCCGATTTGATTGAGCCTACAGGCAGACAAATCAGCCTGTATAAATTGCTCGGACAAACACCGGTGAGCTATTTGCACTTGCCGCTCGCCATCGGTGAGAACGGGCAAAAGCTATCGAAACAGAACCATGCGCCGGCGATTGACCTACAAGACCCGATACCCGCGCTGCTCGATGCGATGCGCTTTTTGGGTTTACCAATGACGCCGGAAGTCTCCTCTGGGAGCGTGGAAGAGATCATCGCTTGGGGCGTGGAGAATTGGTCGATTGAGGCACTCCCTCAGCCGATCGAGATCACACCCATATTCTCAAACCGCTCCCCGTAGGCTATCATTAGCCGCAAATTCGCGCCGAATTGGGCTGAACATGACCGCAACGCCTAAGGAAAATCAAGGCTCAGCACGCAATCTGCATACGGATTGGAACATCAACCTGACTAGGCAAACACCGAATAACAGCTAGAAGCACATGAATAAAAACGACGATACACCCAACGAAACTCAAGTTTATCCGCAGCTTTCGTTAAATATTATTACTCGCCAAGAGCATAATATCTCACGCAAACAGATCAGCGATAATGCATTGAAGGTGCTATACCGTCTTCATGGTGCAGGCTATGACGCCTACCTCGTAGGAGGAGGTGTTCGCGATCTGCTGCTTAATCAATCCCCCAAAGATTTTGATATCGCGACCAATGCGACCCCGGAACAAATCCGCCAGCAGTTTAAAAACTGCCGCTTAATCGGTCGACGTTTTCGTCTCGCGCATATCATGTTTGGTCGAGACATCATCGAGGTAGCGACGTTCCGCGGTCATCACCAAGAGCCAAGCAAAAACGTCTCTCAACAATCGAAAGAAGGGATGTTGCTGCGCGATAACGTCTACGGCACTGTCGATGAAGACGCTGAGCGCCGCGATTTCACCGTGAACGCGATGTACTACAACATCAGCGACTACTCGATTCACGACTACGCGGGCGGCATGGAAGACCTCGAAGATAAGCTGATTCGCTTGATTGGTGATCCCGACACACGCTATCGCGAAGATCCTGTGCGCATGTTGCGCGCGATCCGCTTTGCGGTGAAGTTGGACTTTGATATCGAAGAAGAGACCGCAGCCCCAATTGAAGAACTGGCTCACCTTCTTCAAGACATCCCTGCTGCGCGCTTGTATGAAGAGTCACTCAAGATGCTACAATCGGGCTATGGCTTAGAGACGTATCACTTGATGCGTGAGTACAACCTGTTCCAGCAACTCTTCCCGACCATTGCGCAGTACTTTACCGAAGATTACTCGTCTCCAACCGAGCAGATGCTGGATCTGGTACTCGACTCTACCGATCAGCGCATTGAGGAAGGCAAGCGCATCAACCCTGCCTTTATGTTCGCGGCGATACTGTGGTACCCGTTGCAAGAAAAAGCCGCTCTGTTGATGGAAAAGCAAAAGCTCTCAGAGTATGACGCCATTATGGAAGCGAGCAACCTAGTGCTCGATGAGCAAGTGCGCACCATCGCGATTCCTCGTCGTCACACTGCAACCATTCGTGAGATCTGGCAATTGCAGCTGCGTATGCCGCGCCGCAATGGCAAGCGTGCGTTCCGCCTGCTTGAGCTTAACAAGTTCCGCGCTGGCTTTGATTTCCTAGAGATGCGCGGTGAAGTCGAGCAAGGGGAGACCCTAGCGCTGGCCAAATGGTGGGAGACCTTCCAAAACGCCGGGCGAAATATGCGTCAAGCTATGGTCGCTGACCTCGATGCCAATGAGACCGGCGAGCCAAAAACACGTCGCCGCAGAACCAACCGTAAAAAGCGCAGCAAGGCGTCATCATGATCACCGCATACATTGCTGTCGGCAGCAATTTGTCTGATCCTGTGACCCAAGCGAATGAGGCCATTGAAGCGCTCAAATCGCTGCCAAAATCGCGCTTTATCGCCACCTCCGCGCTCTACAGCAGTAGCCCCATGGGGCCACAAGATCAGCCGGATTACATCAATGCCGTGGTGGCGATTGAAACAGGATTAACCCCCATTGAACTGCTCGATTGCACCCAAGCGATTGAACAATCTCAAGGGCGTGTCCGTAAAGATGAACGCTGGGGCCCAAGAACCTTAGATCTCGATATCATTCTTTACGGCAATGAGGTGATGGATTCCGAGCGATTAACGCTTCCTCACTATGGAATGAAAGAGAGAGAATTTGTTCTCTACCCGCTCGCCGAAATCGCACCAAATTTAACGCTCCCAGATGGGGCCAGGCTCTCTGAACTGCTCAAGCAAGTAGACAGAAACGGCCTGCGTCAATGGCAGTCGTCTTAATGATTGCGCCTGCCACCCTCATGGTAAGGAAAGAAAAATGAAAAAAATCTCGATTAATGACTTGATGAAATGGAAGCAAGAAGGCCGTAAGTTCGCCACCTCGACGGCGTACGATGCCAGCTTTGCGCAGTTATTTGAAAGTCAGGAAATGCCTGTTCTTTTGGTGGGTGATTCCCTTGGTATGGTATTGCAAGGCACGACCAGTACACTGCCAGTCACAGTTGATGAAGTGGCTTACCATACTCGCTGCGTACGTGCGGGCAGCCCAAACTGCCTACTGATGGCGGACATGCCTTTCATGAGCTATGCCACACCGGAACAAGCGTGTGAAAACGCCGCGACGCTGATGCGTGCCGGGGCGAACATGGTCAAAATCGAAGGTGGCGATTGGTTAGTTGAAACCGTAAAAATGCTGACTGAGCGCGCCGTACCTGTGTGTGCGCACCTTGGCTTGACGCCGCAATCTGTCAATATTTTTGGCGGATTCAAAGTGCAAGGTCGTGAGCAAGACAAAGCCGATCGCATGGTGCGTGATGCGCTTGCGCTTCAAGAAGCGGGCGCACAAATCATCTTGCTAGAGTGTGTTCCTGCCGAGCTGGCAAGACGCATTACCGAAGTGTGTGATGTGCCAGTGATTGGTATTGGTGCGGGCAATGTGACCGATGGTCAGATCCTCGTTATGCACGATATGTTCGGTATTTCAGCCAATTACATGCCTAAGTTCTCGAAAAACTTCCTTGCCGAAACGGGCGACATGCGTAAAGCTGTAGCGAAATACAAAGAGGATGTAGAGAGTGGTGCGTTCCCAGATGACGCTCACACGATTGCTTAAGGATCAAACCCATGCAAACTTTTGCTGATATTGCCGCTCTTAGAGAGCAAATCAAACAGTATAAGCGTGATGGCCGTCGGGTTGCTTTTGTTCCCACTATGGGCAATTTACACGAAGGTCACCTGACGCTAGTGCGCAAAGCGCGTGAAAACGCCGATGTGGTGGTGGTGAGTATTTTCGTTAACCCCATGCAGTTTGATAGAGCGGATGATCTCAATAACTACCCGCGCACACTCGACGACGATTTAGCCAAACTCAGCGGTGAAGCCGTCGAGGTAGTCTTTACGCCGACACCTGAGACCATCTACCCTGAAGGGCTCGATAAACAGACATCGGTCGATGTCCCAGGTTTATCCACCATTCTTGAAGGTGCTTCACGTCCTGGGCACTTTAAAGGGGTTGCGACCGTGGTGACTAAGCTGTTCAACATCGTTCAGCCTGACGTTGCCTGCTTTGGTGAAAAAGATTTCCAACAGCTGGCGGTCATTCGTAAGATGACGCTCGATCTGGCGATGGATATTGAGATCATTGGTGTACCGACCGTGCGTGAGATGGATGGATTAGCCATGAGTTCACGTAACGGCTTGCTGACGCTTGAAGAGCGTCAACTCGCCCCGGTATTAGCACGCACGATGCGCTGGATCAGCAGTGCCATGCGTGGTGGGCGCGATGACTACGCATCGATCATTGAAGATGCGAGCGATCAGCTCCGCGCCGCAGGCCTGCAACCGGATGAGATCTTCATTCGAGATGCACGCACCCTGCAAGCAATCACCACAGAGACCACCCAAGCGGTGATCTTGATGTCGGCCTTTTTGGGTAAGGCTCGCCTTATCGACAACCAAGTGGTCGAGTTAACTTCCTCATCGGACGTCAGTGGCAACGAAGAAGATGAAGCGACCAGCGAGAGCGCCGAGTCGAGCAAAGCGTAATTGTCGATACGTAAATCGCAGAACGTAAAAAGGTTGGCATTTCGCCAACCTTTTTTGTTCCGCTCTTTTATGTTCCACTAAAAGAGTCATCTCAGTTTAAGAACGCAAGCCGATGCCTTTGGTGACGAGGTAGTGCGCCACGCCATACAAGGCCAACACAAACACACTCAAGACCCCAAAAGAGGTGACAATACCCACGTCAGACACGCCCAGAAATCCGTAGCGGAAAGCGTTCACCATGTAGACGATAGGGTTTATCTTCGATACCCCTTGCCAAAACTCAGGCAACAAGCTGATCGAATAGAACACGCCCCCCAAGTAGGTCAACGGCGTCAAAACAAACGTCGGGATGATAGAGATGTCATCAAAGGTTTTCGCGTAGACGGCATTAATCAATCCCCCTAAAGCGAACACCACCGAGGTCATGAATACTGTCGCGATGATGATCCCCCAGTGCTCCACTTGCAGGTCAACAAACAGCAGTGACACAAAGGTGACGATGGTGCCGACCAATAGCCCACGCACCACACCGCCCATCACAAAGCCTAGAATGATCACATAGTTGGGCACTGGCGCGACCAACAGCTCTTCAATATTGCGCTGAAATTTGGCACTGAAAAACGACGAGGCGACATTCGAGTAGGAGTTAGTGATGACCGACATCATAATCAAACCCGGTACAATGTACTCCATGTAGCTAAAGCCGTTCATTTCCCCAATACGCGACCCAATCAAGCTGCCAAAAATAATGAAGTAGAGCGTCATGGTGATTGCTGGCGGCACCAAGGTTTGCACCCAGATACGGGTAAAGCGGTTGATCTCTTTGGTTAACAGACTGCAAAACGCCGTCCAATACAACTGAAGCATTACTTCGCCCCCTCTCTAACGATGGTCACGAACAGCTCTTCCAAACGGTTCGCTTTGTTGCGCATTGACTGAACCGTGACACCTTGCTCACTCAATTGACTGAAGATGTCGTTCAAACCTTGCGACTTGTCGATCTCAATCTCCAAAGAGCCCGCCGTGAGCTGCTGACGAATCACCCCCTCCAATGGCGCGACCTCGACCCCCTCTTGCAGATCCAAGATAAAGGTTTCCACCGTCAGCTTACTCAGCAAGGATTTCATGGTGGTGTTTTCAATCAACTCACCTTTACTGATGATGCCAATATTGCGACACAACATTTCCGCTTCTTCGAGGTAGTGCGTGGTCAGAATAATGGTGATGCCCTGCTCTTGGTTGATCTCTTTTAAGAACTGCCACATCGAACGGCGCAGCTCGATATCAACGCCGGCGGTCGGCTCGTCGAGAATTAAGAGTTGTGGCTCGTGCATCAGCGCACGGGCGATCATCAAACGGCGCTTCATGCCACCCGACAGATTGCGAGCACGCTCGGCGCGTTTTTCCCACAAATCGAGCTTGGTGAGATACGTTTTCGCCCGCTCTTTGGCTAGTGACTTAGGCACACCGTAATACCCGGCTTGCTGCAATACGATCTGCTCAACGGTTTCAAACTGGTTAAAGTTAAACTCTTGTGGAACCAAGCCTAAGTTTTGTTTGGCGAGCTCAAGATCGGTATCAATGTCATATCCGAACACTTTCACCGTGCCTGAAGTCTTGTTAACCAATGACGAGATGACGCCAATAGTGGTGGATTTACCCGCACCATTGGGCCCAAGCAAGGCGTAAAAATCCCCTTTTTTGACCTGTAAGCTGATTCCTTTGAGCGCTTCAAAGCCACCGGCGTACGTTTTACGTAGCTGGTCTATTTCTAGTGCATACATAATGGTTGTCTGTACCTGTTGGTCTTGCATATCGCCTCAGAATTGGGGCGATGAATGGTAATCAGTGTATCGGCGAACGCGGTTGATTACAATTAAACCTTTCGACTTTTTTGGAAATATAGAAATCAGAAGTTATAGCGAAAACATATAGAGTGAAAAATAGAGCGTGGAAAGGGAACGTGATAGGAAGAATGGATTCGCACCGGATAAGCTCCCCACTGCGTAAGGCGAATGGGGAGCGTACACCGAGTTTCAATTAGATCGAGTCAACGATTTCCGGTGTCTCATCGACATGTTTCAGCGCGGCTTTTAGTGCTTCGTAACGGAACTTAAAGGTGTTGTCACTTGGCACGAGATCAATCACGTGGAACTTCTCAAGTTGCTGACGGGTATTTTCGTTCGGGCAGAGCAAGTAAACCTGACATTTGGCGTCCAATGCGTCTTTGATGGCGTTTTCCAACGCAAGCCCGACGGTGACATCAATCATAGGTACATCGGTCAAATCCAAGATCATCGCTTGATAGTCAGAGATACTGCTGTGTTGACGCGAAATCGCTTTAGAAACACTGAAAATCATCGGGCCGGAGAGATAGAAGAACAGCACTTTACCGTTGGCTTTATCGAGTAAGGCGCGCTCGCTGTCAGTCAGTGGTACATCGTCTTGGTCCGCATCACTGATTGCTTTGACCTGCCTCGCTTGCTCGCGGCTAAGGCGCTCGATGATGATAATGTTGGAGATAAACACCCCTAGCCCCACAGCGACAATCAAATCCACAAACACCGTCAACAGCATCACACCATACATGACGGCCATGCCCGGAAAGCTGACCTTGTGCGCACGCTGGATAAAACTCCAGTCAAGAATGTTAAATCCGACATACACCGCAATACCAGCCAACACCGCCATCGGAATAGGTTCGGTTAAGCCACTCGCCACCAAAACCACTAAGGCCAAAATCAGTGCTCGAATCACGCCTGAGAGCGGAGAACGTGCCCCCACTTGAATGTTGGTCACCGTGCCCATGGTTGCGCCCGCCCCCGGCAGAGCACCAAAAAGACCTGAGACCATGTTGGCAAGGCCCTGACCACGGAGCTCTTTGTCGGAGTCGTGCTCTTTACGCGTGAGCGAGTCACCGATAACCGCAGTCAGCAAGGTATCGATACAGCCCAGCGTGCCCAGTACCAAGGCATCGATCACCATTTCCACCAGCATCGAGGGATCGATATGCGGCATCACCAGAGAAGGCAGCCCCGCAGGAATTTCACCAATCCGACGAATCGCGTCAGGCTCAAACAGCACGACGGAGAGCAAGGTCACCGCCACAAGCGCAACCAACTGCGCAGGGACATATTTGCGATACTGTTTAGGGAAAAAGAACAGAATGGCCAAGGTCAACGCGCCAAGAAGCAGCTCACTGAATTTCATGTTGGCCAAAGTGTCAGGCAAAGCGGAAAGCGTCCCAACCACACCACCCGCAGGGGCGGCATGCCCCAATAACGGCGAGAGCTGAAGGATAATCAAGATCACGCCAATACCCGACATAAACCCGGAGATCACGCTATATGGCATCAAAGTGACGTATTTTCCGAGCTTTAATGTTCCAATCAAGATCTGGAATGCGCCCGCCATCATCACCACGGTGAAGGTCATCGCCATACCCGTTTCAGGGTATTTGGCCATCATGCTGGTGAGAACGGCGGTCATGATCACTGTCATTGGACCCGTCGGCTCTGAGATTAAAGTATTCGAACCACCGAACAGGGCAGCGAACAGACCGACCATGATCGCCCCCCATAAACCCGCCTCAGCCCCAGCGCCTGACGCCACACCAAACGCCAGTGCGAGTGGCAGAGAAATGATCGCAGTGGTCACACCGCCAAACAGATCGCCTTTAATATTGATATCTTCAAATCGATTTCCAAGCACAACCTTGCTCCATGCTTAACAACATCTTCCACCACTTAGCTTCAGCGCGTGAATACCAAGTGGAAAACCAATAACCATAAAATTTATGCTACTATCTGACGTGAAAAATCAGATTATTGAGGCGAAATGCCGCAAAAACATCACTCTAACAAATGTTACCCCTCAGCAGTAACAGTAATTGGTATCACATTCCGACTACTTTATAACTGTTTGTTAGGAACTCGACTAAGTTTATGTATTTTCATCCCTAAACTCGTCAGATGAGTGCCTTTTTACTGATTTTTTACGAGTATGAATTTGTAACATTATGTATAGTGATGAAACATTTTTTTAGGATTGATAAGTAAGATGCCAGAGATTAAACAGTTATTTGATAATAACTCTAAGTGGTCAGAGTCGATCAAAGCCGAGCGACCTGAATATTTTACTCAATTGGAACAAGGACAGAGCCCAGGCTTCTTGTGGATTGGCTGTTCAGACAGCCGTGTTCCAGCAGAGCGCCTGACCGGGTTGTACTCTGGTGAGCTCTTCGTTCATCGAAATGTGGCAAACCAAGTCATTCACACCGACCTCAACTGTTTGTCTGTGGTGCAATACGCGGTAGATGTGTTGAAGGTGAAGCACATTATCGTGTGTGGTCACTATGGCTGCGGCGGGGTGAAAGCGGCGATCGACAATCCGCAACTTGGCCTGATTAACAACTGGCTACTGCATATTCGCGATCTCTACTTTAAGCATCGTCACTACCTTGATGGCATGCCGTTAGAGGATCAAGCGGACAAGCTGGGTGAAATCAACGTTGCGGAGCAAGTGTACAATTTGGGCAACTCGACCATTATGCAAAATGCGTGGGAGCGCGGTCAGGACGTGGAAATCCACGGTGTTGTGTATGGGATTGGCGACGGTAAACTGGA